>CAYFWH010000032.1:0-19995 GCA_964346785.1 uncultured Weeksellaceae bacterium
ATAGTATTTGTTTCATTAAAATTCTGTTGGAACAAATCCCTGTAAAATTACAAATTACGGGGGGTAAAACGAATAGTACAAACTAAATAAAGTATTTTTTGCCCGAAAACCCTTTTAAATAAAGACTTTGAGCGTATTTTGCCGATTTTCTTAATACGAAACGAAAAGTATATTACCTTCCATTTTACTTCATTCACAATTCCATTTTAAACGCTTTAAAAGGTACTGATCTATACGATACTTCTATTTGGGTGTGAAATACGCCTGAAAGCTTCTATTTACAACGAAAACCATATTGATGTCTTGCCTTTAAAAGGGTGTTTAAACGAGTGTAAAATACCCTTTAAACACTCTTTTTTAAAAACACCCGATTTTCAGAACTTGCAACTTTGGGGTTAGAGTTGGGGTTAGTGTTGGGGTTAGTTTTTGCAAAAATAAAATGTTGATTGAAATATGGATAACACTATAAACAACAGCTATAAAACTATAAAAACAAATATAGGTAGGGGGATAATGCGCAATATGTATAAGGTTTAAACATAATCAAACAGCTGATAGTGAGGCGTGTGCGTGGTTTTAGCTATAAAAACATTCGTCTGATCAATCTTTCTTCTTTAATTTAACATCTGGACCTGCTGCAATAAGCATTTTATAACGATCCTGGTTTGCGAGTTCTTTTTTTAACTCCGCATTTTCTTCTTCTAATTTGTTGACCTTCCACCTCAACAAAGCCAATATTTCCGATTGATCACTATCTTTCTTTGGTGCCGAGCCTTCAGTCTTTAACATCTCACCCACACCGGTTAATAACCATTCGGTATTGATTTCCGGGAATACATTTAAGATATTTTCTACCTTATCAACGCCTATTGTCTTATTATTTTTGAATTGACTTGCAAAAGAACCATTGGAAAAGCCTGTCATTTCTTCAAATTTTCTTACCGAAAGTCCTTTATAATCAATGAATTCTTTAATTCTATCAACTGTTGTTTTCATAACATTAAAAATAATTTAGAAAATATTCTACAATAAATAGTTAGTGTAAGAAATATCTTATTATATTTGTTCCATAATTACAACAAAGATAAATATAAAATGGAAACAGTTACAAGTTTGGAACAATTAAAACCAAAAATGCAAGTCGGAGACTATGGTCAAGTGTCTGAAGTCCTCGGTTGCACCAGAGATGCTGCCAAAATGAGATTGCGCAGGGGAGATCAGGAAGCACTTACGGTGCTTAAAAGACTGTTAGACGCCCGTGAATCTCTCAAAAATGAATATCAAAATCAAGAATCATGAGAATAGTAGATAATAGTCAATGGACGGCCATTGAAGAATGGCTTCAGAAAATTGTTGATCAGGTAAACGAAGAGTGATCAACAAAATCATCATTTCAATCACTCGCAATTGTAGTTTTTATATGGAGGGGTGTCCGCAACGGTTTTAGCCCGGGTTCGATTCCCGGGGCGGAGCAAAGTCAAACGAGAGAATTGTAAGATGACTATTAGCGCGAAACCGCACGCGGTGGTGACAGTCCGGAGAGACGGACATTTTAAAAACGATTAGAATTATGTTTGAATACTATCAAAATCAATTATGTGTAGCTGCCCGTTGGTTGTATGAGGACGGCGGTGTTATGTCGGAGTCGAATTACAAGGCTTTAGTTCGTCGTGAAAAAATGGATCGGGTAAGCACAGGCGGAAACGGCAGGCAGGCATTGATAGTATATGAGAGCATTCCCTATCGTTTTCGTATAGAAATTGAAAAAATAGTAGATCCTTATAAAGAGGCAAAGCACATCATTTTTGCAGACTATATACAACCGGATCTGCAAGCTGAAGAATTCTTTGCCTCTTATCTTTTAGAAAATGGTTCAAGTTTGCCTGAAGCGAAGCAAAAAGAATACATACACCAGGCGATGATATTCAACACTGTTAATCACATTGCTACAAATGTCATCATACAACGCAAATTTGGCGGTAACAAAGAAATGTGGCAGAAGATGCTCGAATCAATTCAAAATCTACCTTCTGCGTGGCTACACAAAAGATACAGCAATTTACAATCCTTTAAAAGAGCTTTAAAACGATTTCAAACCGAGGGTTATGAGTCCATCGTGTCGGGCAAATTCCTAAACGATAATTCAGCAAAAATAACCGGTGAGGTGGCTGAATTCCTGTTAGCGCAATACTTCTTACCGGTCAAATACACCGTACCGGAGCTGATGGATATCTACAATGATGTAAGAATATCAAAGGGATGGCCCGAAATCACAGAAAGAGCTGTAAATACTTGGTTAGAGAAACCGGAACAAAAAAGAAAGTGGTACATCCGCAGACACGGCAGAGAGGAATTTATGAAAGTGTATGGTCACACCTTAACGAGAGATAAATCAGAATGGTTCCCAAATTCCTACTGGGCAATAGACGGCACCAAACTGGATTTAGTTCATTTTTCTGCAAACAGTACCAAAATGGGTGCAGAACTCAAAATCAACTTACTTTTTGACATCTATTCAGAAAAAATCATCGGCTGGGATCTTGCACTATCAGAAAACCACGCTTCACACTTCAGAACCGTTAAAATGGCGGTCAATACAGCTGGCTGCAAACCTTATTTATTTACTTATGACAAACAATCCGGGCATACATCGGCAAGAATGCAAGATTTATACAGCAGATTGGTAGCACACGGCGGCACTCATTACAGCCACAAAGTAGGCCGTAAATCTTCACCTGCAGAACAGATCATCAACCGGTTTCAGCAACAGGTGATTTCAAAAATGTGGTATTCAGACAAGCAGTCTATCAAAGTCAGAAAACTGGACAATAAACCCAATATGGATTTCTTGGTTGAATACAAAGAAGGTTTGCCAACCAAAGAAGAATTGTACAAAGTAGTGGCGGTTCTTGTGGACAGATGGAATAACATGAAAAAACGATCATTCGCTTACACTCGAAATGAAATGTATGCAGAAGAGCCATTGAAGTATGAGCCGATTGATACGCTTGATATGATTTCAATGTTCTGGATAGAAGAAACAAAGCCGAAGAAATATTACGGCAGCGGCATGCCGATGACTGTAGAAGGCAAAGATTACGAATATGAAGTATATAATGCGGATGGTTCTGTTGATATGGATTTCAGACGAAAATATGTCGGTGAAAAATTGATAGTCCGATACGATCCTGAATACCTAAATGAAATGGTTGAATTGTGGGAATTGACAGACAGCGGAGACAAACGATTTGTGGCTCACGCACTGCCAAAACGCAAACACCAAGTGATTCCGGCGCTGATGCATCCGGGAGCCGATGAATGGAGAATCAAGGACATGGAAGTTCGTGAGCAGGAATACTTGCAGGTATTAAGAGAATGTGAAGAAATAGAGCAGCGCACAGGCATTACAGTAGAGCGATTGATTGAACAGCAGGAATTAGCCGTAAAGATGCACGGCAAAATGCCAAAAGAGCTTGAAATGGCAACAGACAGCGCAGAACTCAACCAAAGATTAAGCAAATTTTAACTCAAAAACACATAGAAATGACACACCAGGAGAAAATTGAAACAGTAGAAGCAATCGAAAGAATGATTGCACAGAAAGGCAGTCAAAACGCATTAGCAAATTGGATGAAAGGCGTATCGACCGCCACACTCTCACAAATGCGAAACCACAATTGGGAAAATATCGCTGATGAAATGTGGCGAAAAGTAGGTTCACAATTAGGGGTTACTTCCAATGTTTGGAACCACGCCGAGACTGTGAATTCTCAGGAATTAACCGCATTCTTTAGAGATTCACAGCAGTACGCACTCACTTTGGCTATTACCGGAAAGGCAGGTATCGGCAAAACTGAAACCGCCAAAAAATATGAAGCTGAAAACCGGAATGTATTCCTACTCAGTTGTAACGAATACTGGGACAAAAGATGGTTTCTGAGAGAACTGTTGGGTAAAATGGGTAAAGATCACGCAGGTATGACCTTACCTGAAATGATGCACAAAGCAGTTCAAATCCTAAAAAGTACCCAGGATCCCATCATCATTTTGGATGAAGCAGACAAGCTTGCAGACAATGTACTGCTGTTTTTTATCACACTTTACAACGAGTTGGAAGGTCATTGCGGCATCGTGCTGATGGCTACCTATTTCCTTGAGAAAAGAATCCGCAGAGGGGTTGCGACTGAAAAGAAAGGTTACAGAGAGATTTACAGCCGTGTAGGGCTCAGATTTATAGAAATGGAAGAAACATCCTTTAGCGATGTAGAAAAAGTATGCAAGGCAAACGGAGTGGAAGATAGTTCCATCATTCGGGCCATCGCAAAAGATTGTGACGGTGATGTTCGCCGTGTGAGAAGATTAATTTTCGCAAACAAAAGAGCATTGGCATAATGGAATTCAGATGGCATCCCATATTGGAGAATTTGCGTTGCAATGAAGATGGTACTGAGATTTATCTGAAAGGCAGAAAAATGCAAATCAAACAGGCTTCTACCGGTGGCAAACACATTCATATTTATGACCGTCGTATCACTGTTTTGCGCATCGTTTGCGAATGCTGGCACGGAATGCCTGACACCTTAGATCAGGCAGCAAGGAGAATCGACGAAACAGCAGGAGACCACTATACCAATCTTCACTGGGGCAAACAGGGATTGACACAAAATACAGCAAAGCATCGTGATTATTCAAAAGATTTGAAAATTACAGAGGCAGAATACAACGAGATAGAACAGTTTCGGGCAAGTGGAGAAATCCAAAAGGAATTAAAGAAAAGAGGACACAGCCTTAAAGCTTGGCAAAATGCAATGAAGAAATATGGCAAAAATTAACAGAGCATACACGCCTTCAAACATTCTGAATAAGAAGTTTCATCCGCTTGCATTCAAGGGCGAATGGGCTGATTCATTGGGATTGCCGGACAAAGCTTTTTCCGCCATCATCTGGGGTGCTTCCAGTTCGGGTAAAACTGAATTTGCATTGCAATTGGCGAGATACCTGACCAATTTCGGCAGAGTGGCATATAACTCATTAGAACAGGGACTGAGTGCCACTATGCAGGATGCAATGCAACGAAACTATATGGGAGAATGCGAAGGTAAATTTATCCTGTTAGATAGAGAGCCATTTGCAGATATGCTGGCAAGAATGCGGAAACCAAAAGCGCCAAATTTCTTGTTCATTGACTCAGTTCAATACACTCAGATCACAAAGTCTCAGTATTACGAGCTGAAGGAATTGATGCAGTCAAAGAAAAGAGGCATTATTTGGGTGAGTCAAGCCCGGGGCAAAGAGCCAAAAGGAGCGTTGGCGGATGATATTCGATTTGATGTGGATCTGAAGCTTTGGGTACAAGGTTTCAGAATGTTCCCTGAAGGGAGACTAAATGGCGGCGGGAATCCATACACGATTTGGGAAGAAAGAGCCGCTAAGTATTATGGAGAAATAATCTGATAATTAATTATAACTATGACAACGACACAGAGAATTACACAGGCACTTGAAATAACATACTGGCAGTATGATTATATTCGGGATTCATTTTATCTCGAATGGTGCAAAAAGTACGCTTGGCAGATGCGAATTCCGCTGAAAGCCTTGACAGTGCATGACGGTCTCAGAAACTGGTACCATGATCAGTGGCAATTGATGGTAGAAAAGAAATTTAACCAAAATTACGGCGATTTCTTTGGCAAAGCAGACGCAATTACATTACAAAGCGTAATGTATGAATATGCTGTGAATATCACAGACAACTATCCGGTAACACTATTAAAAATGATAAAAGATGAAGCAGCAATCGAAGTGGCTCAGCGTGTCAGAGCTTAAAGAGAGAATAAGCACGCTAAAAGTGTGGTTAAACCAAAATGAAGGTCATTTTCATAGCGAAGTAGTGAGAGGTGAATTGCAGTATTACGAACTTCAATTTGACCGCATTTCTGATTCCGGTGAGTTGTATGCAGAAAATCACCATCCAACCAGTACTTATACTCAAATAAAAGAAGGAAGACTATGATATTCACGAATGAAAATCTTCAATTGGTGTTGAACTACGACACCAACGGACAAAAAGTGTTCACCGACACAGAACGATGGGAAATTCACAGCGCAATTTCCTATAAGATCAATTACCCGGCATCAAAGGAAATATCATCAAGATTGAGCATGAAGATAGCCGGAGCGCTTCAACGAATTAAAAGTACCGGTTATAAAGTGAAGCTTTCAAGGTACACGATAGACGATAACAAACAAATCAATTTAATAATATCATGAAAAAGAAAGATGAATACAAACAGTTGAGCAACGCCGGATTTTGGACAGATGAATCCGGCGTGCAAATCCCTTACGATCGCACCACAAAGTTGGAGCGGATGCTGGAAAAGAATACTTATTCTCTATTCAGCAAATCACTAAAAGCAAATGAAATGCTGGTGAAGCTGAAAACTGAAATCAGCGATGTGGTTGAGAAGATTGTCGAAACGGCAAGAGAAGAAAATGCAGTTAAACTCAACGGAAAAGGCAATTACACTTTTTTCAATTTTGACCGCAGCCTGAAGGTAGAAGTCAGCGTGAATGAGCTAATCAGATTTGATGATCTTAAATTGGAATCGGCAAAAGAGGTTTTACTGGATTTGGTGAGAGACAATGTACAGGGCGATGATTTCATTCTCGGTCTTGTTGAAGACGCATTTCAGACATCAAGAGGCAGATTAGACACTCGGAAAATACTTGGCTTGAAAAAGCACACAAAACGAATCAAAACCAAAGAAATCCGTGAGCAATGGGAAAAAGCAATGACACTGATTGACGAATCAATCAGCAGACCTGACAGCAAGACTTATTACCGTGTGTGGTATAAAGATGAAGCTGGTGCCTACCAAAATGTAGAATTAAACTTTGCGTCAATATGAAACTGAAAGAATTTAAACCTGTCGTAGTGAGAATTGGCAAACCAACAATTCACTTCAATTATAAAGGTGCAGTCACGATATCCAAAACTGCTGTTGAAAATCTGAAAATCACACCGGATAAGAAAATCACATTCTTACAGGATGTAGAAAGGCCAAAAGATTGGTATTTCACAATTTCTGAAGGTGAGTCAGAATTTGAAATCAGAAAAGGACCCGGTGGCAATTCATTAATGTTCAACAGCCGCTCATTGCAGGTAGAGATTATAACATCATTAGGGCTTGACACAGATTCAAGTTATAGTTTCCCGATTGGTGAACCAACCATTGTGAATGGCGTTGTTTACTATCCGATTATCACTTCAAAAATAACGGCATGAGTGCAACAGTCAAAGAAATTAGTCCAAATAGACTTGAAGTAAACGGAAAGCTTGTTATACGCAATATGGAAGGCCAATGGGTATGTCCGTCGATGGATTTAACGCCATCTGAAGAGAAGGCTCTGTATGAATATGTGCGAAGTCTTGATTTGAACTTAGAGAGAAGAAAAAATTAAAAGCCGCTGTGTGAATAAATAGTCTCATGTGTGTTAATTAATATGCCCGGTTGCGGCTCCGGGCTTCTTTTAACGCCATCAAAAATTAAAATAAATGAACTGGATAAAAAACATATTCAAAAAGAAACAAAAAGAAGTAACAGTGCCTGTTAAGGCGTTGAAATCGGACTTCAGAAAGGCAAAAAAATACAACTACATCTGCGAATGTGTGTTGAATTATGATGATCAGCCTGTCAGAAGAACTAAATTCAGAATTTCGGCATATACAAGGAGCCATGCTGAAGAGCAAATCCGGGAAAGAATGAAAATAAGAGTTGTCAGAACTGTAAAGGAAAAATGATGGAAATATCAACAGAACAAATCAAAGAATTGCAAGTCCACTGCTCCGGTAAATTCAGAGACCGGGCAGAACGACTGGAAGCTGTATCAGATCTTCTCGGCTATGAAATCAACAGCTTTAAGGAGCTCAACAGCCGTCAGGCTGAAGAACTGCTTTGGTTTTTCAACACCGGGAAGATTCCGGCAAATGAAACCTGGGCAAGATTTGAGAAAAACAACACACAGCATCGGACTATTCTCAGCCGAGCTCATACACTCGGTTGGGTAGATGAAGACAGGAGTTATGTCGATTTAAACAGATTAGGCGGCTGGCTCAAATCTAACCGTTCACCGGTTCAAAAACCACTGAAGGAAATGAGTCGGGTTGAATTGTCAAGAATAATTAAGGCGATGGACTCGATGATAACTAAGAAGTATAAGTGATTAGTGATGAAAAAGAATCAAAGAAATAGATATTACTGCCACAGTAAGACTAAAACAGGTAAGCTGTTGTCTCGTGAACGAACGATTTTGCTGAAGCACGATCAAACCGACACAATAGACAAATATGCTGCAAGACTGAGGGATATATACGGATATAACATACAATTAGTATTATGAGAAATACATTTAAAAAAATCAAACCTGCTGATATGAGCGAGTGTCCTGATTGCTTGCAACCGACTTCAAAGCATGAGTTAATTGCCAATTACGGGCTTTGCGTTGATTGTGTGGGATATTTGGTAGAAAAAGGATTGATTGATTTAGAAGAACTAAAAATGGATAAACAATGAAAAATGCTAAAAATTTTCTTTCTAAAATGATGAAGATAGAAGAATGCAAACATAAAATTCAACAAATATTCGAAAAGTATTCTTCAGAAGAACTTGAAAATGAAGATTTATCAATAGATGATTTGAAAAGTTTAATAATAGTAGTTGAAGATATAATAATGCTCAACGCGCAAATCGCTGTAACGGCTTGCCGTTCGGCGGGATTTAACAACTAAATTTTATATTATGAATAAAGATTTAAAACAAAGAAGCGGTGTGAAATCGGAGATTTCGCCCGCTGACGGCAAACCGAAGTTATCTGCCGTTAATTTTCAATTTCTATATCGAAAAAAACGAAATAATGAGTTTTCACAAGAATTTACTTCCATAAAAAAAACGCTAAGAGAAGCAATGGATGATTTTTTAACTAAAAAACAAAGATTATACGACATTGATGAAGAAGTTAAAGTGACTTATGAAGATGGAAGTGAGGACTTCATTCAAATTGACGCTCGTCAAGATTGGGATTTGAGTTGGTATTTCGTTCTTGAAAATCAAATGATTTGTGGAAATGGTTATGTCTGTCAATTTAATGGCAGATAACAATATAGTTGATGAAGGAATGTTAATGTGTCAAATCGGATTAAAAAGAATTTTAACTAAAAAACAAAACGATGGAATACATATTCAAAACAGATGACTTGATTGAGGCCAAAATACAAATGGCCGCCAACGACAATTATAACATGCTTTGGGAGCTTCGTCACAATTTTCATAGGAATTTCAAACACATCGAAGGTTCTGAAGAGTTTTTCAAAGGTGTGCATGTGGTTCTGGACAAATTAGAATTAGAAATAGAAGAATTTAATTCAGTTGACTGATGGAAAAAATAACGATTAAAATCAATCATGTTGGCTTAGAGGCATTGTGTCGCTATTTTGACAATCAATCATTGGTTGGCCTTTTCTTAACCAAAGAACAAAAGGTAGTCAATTCAATTATGTGGGAAGTTCTTCAGCAATTACTGAAGAAAGAAATCAGCAAAAGACACACGACAAAGAAATTCAAAATGACATTCAAATACTATGAAGCATTTGCATTTGAAGCGTCGTGCAGGGCGTATTATAATAACTTCAACAGAACTGACATTTACGGCAGTCATGTGGCTTTAGATATCGCAAACCAAATAGATCAACAATTATGAAAGTATATATAGCAGGAAAAGTAACGGGTGAGCCAAAGCACAGTTGCGCATTGAAGTTCGCAATCGCTCAGAAAGAGTTAGAAAAGCTCGGTCATGAAGTGATTAATCCGATAGAGGTAGTTGGTGACTTCAATGCTCGCTGGGCTCATGCAATGCGACTCTGTATTCGTGAAATGATGTTGTGTGACGCAGTATTTTTATTGCCCGATTGGCTGGATTCAACCGGTGCAACGATGGAAGCAGAACTGGCAGAAGCTGTGGATATAATGGTAGTTGACAGCATCGAAGATTTAACAGTCGAAAATCTTGAGTATTTCGTTAAATCACTCGGTTATGAAGTTATTAAAGAGAGATTATGACAGGCAAAAAGTACATATTAACAACAGAGCTCTTTAAAGGTGAAATAACCTTTGAATATAACTTAAAAGGCTATTTAAAAGCTGTTAAAGTAGGTGAAGTAAAAGGAATGAATAAGGAAGTCTTTGACTGGCTCTGGTCAAATCTGCCAACTGACACCGGAAAGATTGAAGAATACAAAAAGAAAGCAGGCAATTTCACCATCAATGAAGTACCGGTTGATTTATCTTTTGACCGATTCTGGGCTGAATACGGCAATAAAGTAGGAAAGAAAACAATGACACAAAACGCCTGGAAGAAACTCAGCCAAAAAGATAAGGTGGCCGCTTTGCTGTATATCGGTAAATTGAGAGATAAAAAACGACTGGACGGCACGCAGATGCCCTATCCGTCAACTTATTTAAATCAGAAGTATTGGGAGGTGTAAATTAATGTACAATGTATAATGTACGATGTATAATGTAAAAAATAAAAATATGAGAAAGCCAAAATATATTAAAGTGCAATTAGTAACAAATCTTTTTGAGCCGTCAATTCAGTTGATTAGCAACCACGAAATATGGCGGGAATGCTCTGAATGTGGTGAAGTGTGGGATGCCCGGAAAAGAGGATGGGATTGCCCAACTTGCAGAAAAAATAAATTAATTTCAAAAAAGTTGTAAATAAATTTGGTTTATATATCAAATTTGATATATATTTGCATCAGTTATTAATCATTAGATCTGGCGGCAACAGAAATTCGGCAACAAATGAGATGAAAACACAAATTTCAAATTTAAGAAGCGGAAAAGTAAATCAAGTATTGAACGACTCAGTAGATTATTCAATCCTTCCGAAATCAACCAATCACAATGGCCATGCAGGCTCAAATTCAAAAGAGTGTCAAACTGTTTGGGAAAAAGTAATTACAGAGAATCCGGAATATCTTGTGATCAACATTTATGGATTTAGATTGACATTGAAGGCTAATTGGTCTCTATCAGCCAAAACGGTTTATTATGTAGCTAATGTTCCTGAATTGCTTTTCTCTGAATTCCCATTGGAAGCTTCAAAAAACAACAAGCCTTACATTGCAATCTACAATGCGAGTGACATTGAAGTTCACAATGGCAAAAACAGTTTCATCGGCATTTGCCCTTCACTTATAGAAATCGTATAAATGACTACTCAAAACCATAACCAAAACAACCAGCACTGGAAAGTGCTGGTTTTGTTGTTGAAAGAAATAGCAACAGAAAAAGGAATCTCACAATCCGATATTGCGGAGCGAACCGGTTACACACAAAGCAATGTCAGCCGTGTGTTCAGTCTGAAATACAAAGTGCGATTAGACATCTTCTTAGACATTGCCAAAGCGATTGGTGTGAACTTCTTCTTTGAAGACAAAGAAAGCGAAACAGACTTGAATAAATGCTTTGAAAAAGCAATGGAACAATTAGGCAGACGGCCTGATAAATTAAATAAAAACTAAAAATCATTTATATTATGAAAACCAAAAAAGAAACCCCAAAATGGATGAAATTCGGATGCTTAGGCGTCATCATTTTATTTACTATTCCGTTTTTCATTTATCTGTTTTCTGGAGCAGACAATAAAGATAGTGATCATGCAATCTCTGCTTATATAGTGTCGAAAGAAATCGTAAAGTCTCAATTAATGTATCCTGAAGAAGCTGATTTTGCTTTGTTACCGGTATTAGCAGAAATGCAGGAAGGAACGGACAGTCTGTACAGAGTTGTAGGCGATGTAACCATTAAAAATGCGTTTGGTGTGAAATCTAAAATCCGGTATATGGTTCGCATGAAATATGTCGGCGGTAATGATATCAATCCCGGGAGTTGGAAATTAATTGATTACAGCATACCCGGAATAGATTGATTTTTTTAAAAAAAATCCGACTCTATTTTGAGCCGGATTTTTATTTTTACAATAGTTTGTCATACCTTTGAAACATGTCCGCTTTCCAAAAAAACACTTTACTTCGTTACTGGCATATCCGAGAACTCTATTTCCGGCATAAAAACGATGACATTCCCATGGCGGTTGTTCTGCGCAAATACATTCAACCCGTATTCCCTGTTAGCAGAAGCACACTGTACAAAGCTTTAAATACAGATATAGAAGCAGAATTAAAGAAGATCAGCGAAAACGAGAATCAAACATTGTGAATACCTAATGAATAAATGATTCTCACTTCCTGCACGCCATCATCTCTTCTCACCTTACCCATCTGAGTCCTAATTAGTTTACCGGTATTTTGTCCTGGTCTGAAACCTTGCAAATGTTTGTGTACATCTTCCACAATTTCCCAAATCTCATACCCATATTCTTTTTGAATTTTTGGAGCGTTGAAGCTGGTATTGGTTAGTTTCTGAGCACCAACTGTGACTTCTATCTGCATCGTGCCTTCCTGTCGGTTTCTTGGCAGTTCATTACTGATTTGACCAATATCACTGTATTGTGCACCGTTTAGGTCTATAAGCACACACGGCCATTTCACCGGGATATTGGTGCCGTATAAATCCAATTGACCCCAGTTTTCATCTGTGTACTGAATAGCAGGCACACCTTCACTTATTTGATTTTGGATTGCTTCTAAAATTGTTTTCATTTTTTCTGTTTTAATTCGTTCATTAATTCTTGTAAATTCTCACCAATCACATCTTCAATTATTTTCTTGACCTGCGGATGATCACCTATAAATTTCCGTTGCGGGATGGTCAGCTTTTGACCAACTTTCATCAGGGCAAGATTCTTCCATTGCTCAGCTTCCAAATTGAGTTGAGTGTTCTTTTTGCTTTTTGAAGCCGTGCCGTCTTTCTTTTTAGTCATACCTCCGGTTGCTTGATAATACATTGCCCAGAAATACTTTTTCATCTTCGCAGTAACAACGATAGTTCCGCCCTCATTATGAATACTGGCATAAGGCAAAGAGCTTGTAAAGATGATTTTACTGCCTTCAATCCTGCTTTGTATAGATTGCCTGAGTTGTCCGCTTCTCATCATCATTGAGCCTTTCCGGTTGATTAACTTTGTTTTTGGCCATGCTTTGTCAAAGAAAGCTTTACGCTGAAAATTGCGGTCAAACTCTTCTGTCAGTTCAACTTTCAGGTCTCTCAGCGTATTGTCCATAAATTTTTTAAAGTCCATAAAAATAAATTTGTATATTTGCAATGTCATTCAATTGACCAGGTTCATCGCTACCGTAGTGGCGGAGTTTAGTGCTGAACCATTTTTTAGAATCTTTTCATATTGTTATTATTTGTAACTTTGCGTAGTTATGACTGGTCGAGAAATATTTGAAAAATACACCAAGAATTGTACTCCCGCTACAACTCCCACAAAGAAATATGGACAGTTGTTAGATACTATTTGCTCTAACTTATTTCTACACGGACAGGAAGAAGAATTCTTCACTCTTCTTGAAAAAGCTGAAAAAGAAGATAAAAAGTTAGCTATTAATATACCAGATGATATTATGTATGATGATTTTAACATATCCGCTATTATTTTGGCTTAAAGCTTTTAATTAACTTTGCGCTTTCTTTGTACAATTCAGGCATTACCTTTTTAAATACCTTATTTCCTGAAAAAGTATTCTCAAAAGCATGTGCAATAAATTCAGCTTCCTTATTGCCTTTTATTTCCCAATAAGAAAGTTCATGCCCTCGTCCATAATTTGTGTTTAAAGACATTAGAGCATCTCTGCATGCTCCTACCTGTTCTAATAAGTCGTAGTTCATCCTCTTTAATCCCCATTTATGAAAATTAATAAGTCTTTCATCAACTTTCTTAAAATCCAACCCTTTTCGATATTTATCCATTAGGTCTTTCACTTCCTTAGATTCTTTTATTCCTAATTGCCAATCAATAGCATGACCGTATTCGTGATGTACAACTGCTTTGGCGTACCATGGGCTGTTTTTTCTGCGTTGGTCAATTGGAATATGAACATAATTTTTGTTCGGTTCATAAAATGCACCTGTACCCTTTATTCCTCCTGGGTGTTCAGTATACAAAGGAGTTTCTTTTTGTAAATATTCAAATATTTTAGGATCTGCTTTAATGTTTAACTCTTTTTCATAATCCTTAATCTTTTCAGGGATAAATCCCTTTTTCTGCTCAATTTCCTCAATACTTTTTTGAGCTATTTTCGCGCCCTTCACTTTTCCGTACGGATGTTTCGGCGGGAAAAGCTTTTCTTCCTTCCCCGGATTGAACCGAAAGATTTCCAATCTGTTTTTGCCGTCCTTTCCAATCTTGGAAGTTGCAGCTTCGCCTTTTTCAATTGCTTTTTCAGAATCAGATTCTTCGTATTTTGATTTTCTGACTTCAACGGCTGTACATCTGCAGTTCCAACCATTTGGTGGGTAATAATGATTCCAGAAATTATCTTCTTTGGGTAGGGTAATTCCTTCCAGGGCTGCATGTTCTTCTCTGACTTTTTCATCCAGTGCAGTTCTGTATTGCAAATTATATCTTCCATCAGGATCAGTGTTTGCCCAGTTCGCTGCCTGCTGTGCAGAATTTACCGCAAAATTATATTCGGCCTGCAGCCAATTTCGGTTGTAAGTATCGTTTAGCTTATCAAATTCATGTTCAATTTCTGACCATGATTTGATTTTACCGTCTTTAATGAGTGAAAAAGCTTCAGAAAGCTGCGCGTGTGCTTTCAGCCCGCCAAACAGGAAGGCATCTGATTCTAAGACTTGTCTCATTCTGTCCGGAATGTCATTATCTGCAATGGCTCGGTTGAATACATTATAAGTTTCATCAATCAGTTTCTTGTATTCTTTGTCATCCAAATCTTCCGGGCTGTAACTTCCTTTGCTGAAAAGATGTTTTAAAGCGTTTTTAGCAGCTGTTAAAACTGCTTTAAAAGGATTGTCGCCAGCGGCAAGATGAATGTGTCCGGCGTTGTTTTTGCAGTCATCACAATTGCAATCGTACAGATGATTAATCCGTGCATGGAGACCGCCGTAATACATCTTTGGGCTTACGGCTGCCCTTAGACGAAAAAAGAATCAGAATCAGCCGCTAAACCAAATGGTGAATTGAATTCTTTTTTACCGGTGATTTTCAATCCAAATTTCTCATTCATCCAATCTATGTCAAAGTCATAGCTGTTGATAGCATCTTTTACTTTTTCCCAAAGCACTTCTACATCTTCATTCACTTCAAACGCAAATGAAGTACCTTCAGGCAACACTCCGATTTTAGTCAATGCAGGAATAACGGTTGTTTTCATATACATTTCAACCATTGCCATATCTGCAAGTCTCAAAGAATCTAAGATGTTTTGTCCGGCTTTGTCTTTAGAGTAACTGCCATGTTCTGTATCCTGTCCGATGATTGCGCCTTGAATCAGCATTGAATTCTGATTGTCACATAATCTAATCAGATTGTTGTAAACATCGCCGTTGGTGTCAACTCCTTTTGCCCATTCAAACTCTTCCATAGTGTCGATAATAAACCATGCAGCGGCTCCCATATCTGTCATCATCTTCTTCCCCCGTGCCAAAGCTTGCGGATCGTTTGTGTCTGTTTTGTAAACTCTCGGCGGTATTCCGTAGATTTCACACAGCTCAGACCAACAGGACTGCGCAAATTTCTTGAAAAGAACATGTGGCACTGCTTTGTTGAGTAATCCCAAATCTTTTGGTTTTCCGAATTCTAACAACCAGGTACCATATTCAGGCAATTCGCGATAAGGAATTTTCTTTGATTTTTCGGTGTAGTCAGGCGTAAACCATCCTTGAACCGGTAACACATTTTGGCGTGGAATCAAAACAACTTCAAGCGCATCATTGATGTAGTCAAATTCAATCAACGAATGGCCGAACCAACGGGTGTCGAGAATAGCCTCAATGATATCGTTGAATAGCTTTGAATTCTGATGCTCATTTGTCAACTCTTCATCTGTTTCTCCTTTTGAATTCCTGAAGAGAAATCCGGCACCTAAAGTGTCTTGCTTCCTGTTGTCAATCTGTGAAGACAACTGCGCATCCTGAATAATGTCATATTCAAAAAGATTTTGCAATTGCCAACGGCTTGGGAATTCTGAATTCATCGCCGCCTGTCTTGCTGCTTTCCATTTTGAAATATCCTGCCGGATCAGCGATACCGGTTTCTCGACGAGATCAGTGTATATCTTTCTTTGTTTGCCGACTTTTGCGTTTTGTTTTTCTGTTGCCATTTCGATTGTTGTTATTCGTGATTAAATTTTACTCTTGAGCCGTACAACCAAGGTGAAGTGTCATCGCCATTTCCGGTGTTGTCATTTTCTAATGTTGGCAGTGTGCTTAGATTCACATTTCCTTTTGCCAAATCCTTCAGCCACTCCACAGCTCTGTCATATCGCTCCTTTGCGATTTCATAAATGATATCTGCATTACACAGCTCAACGATATACCATTTTGCGATGGTTGCCATGTGTGAAAGTATCAGTGCGTTTCTCTCAGTTCCGGTAGCGTTTAAGATTGCATCTACATCATAGCGCAAACGGCCATCTGTCCACTCTCTTTTGTAATTTCCTGACAAATAACTTCTGACTTCTTCTTCAGCTGCTGCGATTGCCTGAAGCACGATGTCATCGTTTCCTTCGGTTATCTGATCTACCTGGTAATTGTAGATTGAATTTTTTAAATCGTCTTTTTCTAAAAACATAATTGATATTTTTAATAATGTCTATTTTCAATTTCTCCAACTGCATACGGTAAGTCAGCTTTGAGAGCTCTGTAGGTCATAATCCAAACGCCGCCCTCTAACATATCCGGGCCGTCCATTTCTTTTGAATTTTCTGAAACGGCAAGCATTTCATTTTCCATTTCTACCATGTGAGGGTTTTCTTTTTCTCTGATATTGAATTTCAGAAAGCCATTTCTGTTCAATGGTTCTAAGTTCCCTTCAATTCTTTCAAATTTGCCCGGCTTTTTGCGGTTATCCGGTCTCATTGGAATTCTGTATTTCTTTGCTTTGTAAAGAACTTCAACCAACGGAATCAAAACTTGTTTGTAGTGCGGATCTTGCAATGTGTTATTTTCCACATATACTCTTTTCGGATCTATTTTTTCTCGATCGAGATATAAGCAAGCTTCATATAACCAATCAATAAAAGTCGCGTTGGTCACATTGGCAAGCCAAATTTTATACAGCATAAAATCACCGTTTTTGTAGCCAATCACACCAACCGATTTCTTACTTGCTTTGGTTCGTGTGTTATTGCTTGGCGATGGATCTGCATAAACAACTACTCTTTCACAGGTTGAGAGCTTTGGCAATCTGTCGTAATAGATTTCTTTGAAAACAGTACCTTCAGAAATGGGGTTGTTAAAGTATTCTTTTTGTGCAGAAAACTTGGATATCGTGCTCAAAACACGGTCAATCATTTCTTCCGTATTCTTTTGTGGCCAGGTTGATTTTCCGTTTTTATCTCTGATATTGATGATTTTGGCATAATCAGCTCGTTTCATTAATTCTGTCACTGTAGTATATTTCCCGATGATGTTACCACATACGATGATTAACAACGGATTTGAGATTGAACGGGTTGGAATCAATGCCTGTTCAACCCAATCAATCTTTTGTTTGATTCTGTCTTTGTTCCGCACCTCTTCATCGGTGTCGATGTCATCAATGATGATGATATCAGGTCTGTTTTCGTCCTTTCGAGTTCCCCTGGGTGATTGCCCTGCTCCCAAGGCACGAAATGAAACGCCTTGTTTTGTAATGAATTCACCGGATTCCCAACGCCCAACACTCTGAAATTCTCCGTAGTCATTGATTAATCTGTTGTTTGCTTCAAAGATTGATTTATAAGGCAGCAACAGTCTTTCGGCATTGTCATAGTTATTACTAACCATTAGCACATTGTGCTTTGTTTTTTTCGCAACAGTCAGATAAATAACATCCATCATTGTTCTTGCAGACTTCGCTAATTCTCTTGCCCAAATTCGAGCCTCGAACCACTCCGGATTATTGATTACCCGTCGGGATGATGATTTATGAAAATTAGCAGGTTCTGAAGTGTAGAAGTTTGGAAAATAGTATTTGAACCACTCTTCAGGCTTTGCTTCAAGTCGTTCTTTTCTCTTCTCTTTTTGCGCAGGCGTTTCGCTCAGATCAATAGGTGTTGCCTTATTGATATTCTGTTTAAACGCTTCCCAATCCTTGAGATATTGCCGGTCAGTAACTCTTTTCTTTGCCATTAGATTTTCGATTTAATGAATAAGTCAAAATAATTAGTTACCTGTTTGGACAGCTCCACATCTTGTTGTTGCAGAAATTGAATGAATTTCATTCCTGTGTCAACCATTTCGGAAATACCGGTTTCAGTTTCCAGGCTCCTGATGGCTGATGCTAATTTGGTAAGAATATCTGTTTCCTTAGAAGATGCCAAACGGTCTCCAATTTCCAACTGCCAGAGCTCCATCTGTCGCTGCAGATTTCTGATCACATTGGTGCGCGTGGTGATCAGCACTGTTTTTAATTGCTCCCAGTTTTCCTGATCTTTCCATTTTCCGATTGTCTTTTCGGAAACGCCAACTTTTGCAGCAATATCCTTTTGCGACAGCCCCATTTGGGTAAAAAGTAGTTTTGCATATTCTCTTTCCTGACTTTTTGACATTCCCATCGTATTTCTTTTTTATTACAAAATTCAATGGAAGCAAAATGGAATACAAAAAAATGCTTCAAAATAACACACATCTGTATTGTATTGATACACATGTGTTTTAAAATAACACAGTTTTTTGCATTTGAAAAAAACCAATTTCAATTTTGTGTTTTAAAAATTCAAAAAAAAACAGCGCTTATGCCCAAAACATTCATCTTAAACGACGAAAACAAAAAGAATCAGTACGGATTTCGTGTGAAGAATTCCGGGATGATGCTGGATCGCTTCAAAGCCAATCCGGTATTATTGGATTCTCACCGTTCTTATGGTACTGACGGCGTGATTGGAAGATGGGAAAACATTCGTATAGAGAATGGTTTATTACTTGCCGATGCTGTTTTTAATGAAGATGATCCTGAAGCTATGAAAGTAGCTCAGAAAGTTGAATCAGGATTCTTGAGAGGTGCAAGTCTTGGTTTGGATCCATACACAATGGAAAACTTTGAAATCAATGAATTTGACGGAGTGCCAGACTTATTGAAGTCTGAAGTAATGGAAGCTTCAATTGTTGCAATTCCGAACAACGCCAATGCGATCAAATTATATGCTGCAACTCAGCAGGGCAGAGAATTGCTGAATGACAGTTCTGTCAATCAGTTGTTATTAATGGTAAACGACATTTCAAATTATAAATCAAATATGAAAACAATCAAGTTGACCGCATTTGCCGCTATGGCAATTGCACTAAGCGCAGATGCTGAGCATGACGGTGAAGCCGTAAGTGCGGGCATACTGAAATTAAAAGCAGATTTGGACAAAGCCTATGAAAAGATCCAAGGCTTTGAGCAATTGGAAGCTGATAAGAAAACCAAATTGACGGCAGACACTGTGGATGCTGATATCAAGGCAGGTAAAATTGATGCGACCAAAAGAGCTGAATTTATCAAACTTCACGCTGAAATGCCTGAAGTGTATAAAGCAGTAGTAACAGATAAGCCAGGGAAAGAAACTCTGAGCGGTAAGGTGAATAATCCGGCATTCCCTTCTGAAATTAAATCTATTGAAGATTTTCAGAAGTTGAATTTGGATGCTCAGTTGGAGTTCAAAACCAATCAGCCCGATGCTTACAAGGCTCTGTTTAATGTGTAATCAAAAAAAAGAGATATAGTATGGCAACAATGAATTTTCCAGAAATATGGCTGCATAGAGTAGTTTCTTTGCTAACCTCACAGGATCAAGCATCTTGGCTTAATGGCATTCCAGAG
>CAYFWH010000033.1:0-1664 GCA_964346785.1 uncultured Weeksellaceae bacterium
AAATATAAGAAGTTAGCACAGCTCTGTTTAGGAGATACTACCAAATCAACCAAAGAAACTATCCACAAATTCAAATTTATCAAATGCCTGCAAGTCGTCCACACCTTCACCCACACCAATGTATTTTACCGGAATTTTGAATTGATCTGAAATCCCAATGACAACACCTCCTTTTGCGGTACCATCCAGTTTTGTAACAGCCAGTGCACTGACTTCTGTGGCTTGGGTAAATTGTTTCGCCTGCTCAAATGCATTTTGACCGGTCGATCCGTCGAGAACCAATAAAACTTCATGTGGTGCATTTGGATAAACTTTCTGCATGACTCTTTTGATCTTTGTAAGCTCATTCATCAGGTTGACTTTGTTGTGAAGTCTTCCGGCTGTGTCAATCAGAACAACATCTGCGCCCTGAGCTTTGGCTGATTGAAGTGTATCGAACGCAACCGAAGCAGGGTCAGAACCCATGGCTTGTTTGACAATCGGCACACCAACTCTTTCTGACCAAATTACAAGTTGGTCCACAGCAGCTGCACGAAAAGTATCTGCAGCACCGAGCAAAACTCTTTTACCGTCTTTTTTGAACTGATTGGCAAGTTTACCGATGGTTGTGGTTTTGCCAACGCCGTTTACGCCGACTACCATGATTACGAAAGGCTCATCTTGTTTAGGAATTTCATAGCCTTTGGGGCTGTCATCATCATTTTCTGACAGCAAACCGGCTATTTCTTCTCTCAGAATCAGATTCAATTCTGTTGTATTCAGGTATTTGTCTCTGGCAACTCTTTCTTCTATTCTTTCAATGATTTTGAGGGTAGTATCCACACCTACATCAGAAGTAATAAGCACTTCTTCGAGATTGTCCAGAACTTCGTCATCGACTTTTGATTTACCGGCAACAGTACGGCTTAATTTTTCGAAAAAGGATTTTTTTGATTTCTCAAGACCTTCATCTAATTTCTCCTTACTTTCTTTGCCTAATATTTTTTTAAACCAGCTCACTCTAAAATAATTTTTGCAAAGATACAACTTGTAACCATAAAAAAAGGCCGCATTTGCGACCTTCTTGAATTCTTAATCAATGCTGATTATTTCAGAGCATCTTTTACCTGATCAGCATTCACAACTTTTTCTTCAAAATAGTAAGCACCTGTTTTTGGAGACTTAACCATTTTGATTACTTTCGTCATCTTTTTTGACCCTGTCTGTAGGGTTGCTACGGTCTTCTTTGCCATGGTTTACTATTATTTAATTTCTTTGTGAATTGTATATCTCTTCAAAACCGGATTGTATTTTTTCAACTCGATTCTGTCGGGTGTGTTCTTTTTGTTCTTGGTGGTAATGTATCTTGACATTCCCGGCATACCGCTTTCTTTATGTTCGGTACACTCCAAAATTACTTGTATTCTATCTGCTTTCTTTGCCATGATAATTACGATTAATCGATTAATCCGTTTTTACGGGCTCTTTTTACTGCTTCTTCAATACCCAGTTTATTAATGGTTTTCAAACCTCTGGTTGATACATTCAATGTGATCCACTCGCCGGACTCGGGCATGAAAAATCTCTTTTTGAACAAGTTTACTTCAAAAGTACGCTTGGTCTTATTGTTGGCATGAGAAACATTGTTTCCTACCATTCTCTTCTTTCCGGTGATTTGACAAATT
>CAYFWH010000033.1:1674-19862 GCA_964346785.1 uncultured Weeksellaceae bacterium
GGGGGGGGGGGGGGGGGGGGGGGGGGGGGGGGGGGGGGGGGGGGGGGGGGGGGGAAAGATAAGAATTTTAATTCCACAAAAACAAAACTTTTAATCTTAATTTTTTTAATTGAAATTCAACTTTGCTTTTTACCAAATAAATCCGGGCTGCAAAGTCTTGCAGCCCGGATTGAATTTTAAATTTTCTTAAATGATTAATTCTTAATAATTAATTTCTGAGATGAAGCTTTACCTTCATTTACAACTCTGATGATGTAAACACCGTCAGCAAGTTTCAGATTCATATTGATTTCTTTGTTGCTGAAATCACCTGAATAAACATTTTTACCGGTCATATCATAAACAGAAACTGTTGATTGTCCGGTCTTGTCAAGCTGAACTGTGAACTGTCCGTTTGAAACAGTCGGATATACAGAAAAACTTTTTTGAATAGCCATATCAGAAGTTCCCATTACGCCGTTGATCAAATCCCAAAGTTCCTGTGGGAAATGTGCTTCAAAACTACCCATACCTGAAACCGGCCAGATATCACCAACCACTAATTTATTATCAGGACTGATGATGCAATAAGTAGGATAAGCATTGATACCGAAGTTCACGGTTACAGGCGGAGCACCACCTTCAGTACCTGCTCCCGGAGGAGGAGTAAATCCACCGTTGTAAAGATTTTCAAATTCAGTAATCGTAGCATTGTCGTCAATCGGAGAAAGTGACATCATATAAGTATGTTCCTGGTTCTCACCATAAGTTTCATACAATTGATAGAAATAACGACTGGTCTGCTGACAAGGTCCACAGTTTCTGAAAAAGAAATCAAGAAATACATACTTACCTGATGCGGTAATGTCATACAAGGTGTGAGATACGCCATGTGTATCAACTACAGTGAAATTATCAACTGTGTCGCCCACTGAGTACTTTGTAACCTGGGCGGAAGAGAATGACATAAATAATGCTGTCATGCTCAAGAATAGAATTTTTTTCATGTGTGTTAATTTTTTAAAGTTTAACGAAAGTAATAGGATTTTTCTTAAAAAAAAAGTTTTAAGTATTGAATCTCAATGTTTAAGTATTATTTTGTTTTTTCCTGAATTTTTCTTTTGCCAAAATTCCGAAAAGATTTTGTCAAACTATAAATGAACAGAATAATTGCGAGAATAATTCCGATGCTCGCTAAGTAGTCACCGTACCTGACATAAAAAGTTATTTTATCATTGAGTTTTGCCCGGCCGATTAATGCTCCTTTTGTATCATAAGGCAATGAAGATACAATTTCTCCTTTTTGATTGATAAAAGCAGAAACACCTGAATTGGCAGAACGGACTATGTCCCGTCTTGTTTCAATTGCTCTCAGATTTCCGTAAAGCAACAATTCAACATGTCCGTCAGAATTTCCCCACCAGGAGTCGTTGGTCATGATGAACAATACATTTGCACCGTTTTTGACATAACCTGCAGTAAACTCACCATAAATTGATTCATAACAAATAATCGGAGCTACTTTTGCGGGATTAAATGAATTGGTAAAAACAGTTCTTTCCTTTTGGGTAAGGTGCGTTCTGACCGTTCCGCCAAAGTTGAGCATAATGTCACCCAATACCGGTTTCAAAACCGACATGTAAGGAAAATGTTCAACACCAACCACTAATTTTGATTTGTAATAATATTGAACACTGTCTCTTTTATTGAATTGTATGCCGGCATTCATCACATCATACCAGGTGTCGCTGTAACCATATTTTGATGCGGTTTTCGTTGCAAGTTTTTCGTACGGATAAAAACGCATCAATTCGACACCCGACACAAAACTGACTTCCGGAAACTCGGCGAGCCCCATTTGTATATTCTGTATCAGCATATCTTCATTGAGTCTATCCACATTCAAACCCGGACCCGGACCTGGAAAAGCAGTTTCGGGAGCGACTATGAAATCAGTTTCAGAATCGATTTCTTTTCTGGCAAGAATGATTAAATCATCAACGATTTCAAAAGATTCTTTGCTGTATTTTTCGGTGTAAGGATCGAGTTTGGGTTGAAGTGCAATTGCAGTAATGGTTTCTTCATCATTTTCCTGATAATTGGAATAAATTAAATAAGAAATACCAATCGGAATACCAATCCATAAACCGGAATAAATCAATAGTTTATAAATATAATTTTTGTTTTTTGTCTGAATAAATTGATTCAATAATAAAAACACAATGATATTGCCACATAGTACCCAAAGCGTACCACCAAAAGCTCCGGTGTATTCATACCACTGAATC
Organism: uncultured Weeksellaceae bacterium; assembly: GCA_964346785.1. Taxonomy (GTDB): domain Bacteria; phylum Bacteroidota; class Bacteroidia; order Flavobacteriales; family Weeksellaceae; genus Moheibacter. Next base: position 3,942 of record CAYFWH010000033.1, read on the forward strand.
CATTTCGGGAAATTCGCAAAACCGTTTCCAAGATTGAACCACGGCCAGGTCATTTCCCACCAGAGATGAAATTTCTCGAATGCCATCCAAACCGAAGGCAGAAAAATCAGACCAATTGCGGTTGAAGTTCTTTTTTTGACTTTGTGGAAAATCTGAAAAACAGTGCTCATCAAAAGAGAATTGATCAGTACCGGAAACAAATAAGAAATCCATGAATTCTGAAGTTCACCGGCAGCATTTACTTCCTGTGCATAGTGCAGCCACCAGATACCGATTGCGTTCCAGATTACAAACGCAAGGTACGAAAGACCAAAAATCTTCAGACCTTTTTTGGAAATATCATCTGATTTTGAGATTTGATGTTCCGCCAACAACAATGGAACAAATCCAAAAAATAACAATATCGGAAAACCTTTTGAAGGCCAGCCAAATGCGAGCATCAGCCCGGAAATTACAGCAGCAAAAATGTATTTCAACATAGCGGCAAAGTTAAATTAATTCTGTGTTATATATTAATAGGATAAAGAATTTGCTTCGTTTATGCTTTTCTGAGGTATTTATTTTTGAATTTAAAAATCAATGCAAAACATCTGATCAACATCCAGACACCAAATGCAATCCAGATGGCATAAAGTTTTAGATTGAAGTAATCACCGATTAATAAAACAGGAACAAAACCGAGAAAAGTAGCTGCAAGCAAAGTGTTTCTCAGGTATTTTGCTTCGCCCAAACCTTTGAAAATTCCGTCAAAAACAAAAGCAACAGAATTGACAGGTTGCATCAGTAATACAATCCAAAATGCAGAACCGAAAATCATTAGAACTTCTTTGTCCTTATTGAAAATCAAACCGATTTGATTGTAAAAAACAGCACAAACTACAATCAATAAAATTGCAATAACAACTGCATATTTTGAAATGTCTTTTGAGAGTAGCCAAAGTCTTTTGTAATCTTTTGCACCGAGAAGTTTTCCGCTGATTGCATTTCCTGCTCCCGCATAACCATCGATGAAAAATGAGAAAAACAACCAGATATTCATCAGAATACTTTGTGCTGCGATATAATTTTTACCATAACCGGTCGCATATGCATTTGCCATATATATTGCCACATTCAGTGCAATCGTTCTGATAAAAAGGTTGGCTGTCATTACCAAAATCGGTTTTAATTTCGGATTGATTTTAAAACTTATTTTTAGGTGAAAAGGAGTTTTGGAAAAGAAATAATAAAGTGCCATTAAAAGCATCACAAATTGAGCGATTACACTTGCCCAGGCAGCACCCTTCAGATGCATTGCAGGAATAAAGCCATCGATGCCGTAAACAAATGCAAAGTCGAGGATTACATTTAAGAAAGCAGCTGTCAGACTGCATTTCATTGCCCAAATGGTATTTTGTAATCCTCTGAAAACACCAAAAAGTGCAAATGTCAGCAGTGTAATCGGGTAGCCTACAGCCCTGATTCGGTAATAGTCTTTTGAATAATCTAAGATTAAACCGTCCGCATTATATGCCCTGAAAATTGATTCTGCAAAAATAGTTGTGATACCAAATACAAAAAGGCTGAAAATAAGGCTGATAGCAATCACTTGCGGAATCAGTGTTTTTACAGCATTGAGTCTGCCGGCACCGAGATGTTGTGAAATTACCGACGAAATTGATGTTTTGATTTGAGCGACAATCCAGATAATTGCAGACAAAAAAGAACCTGCAATTCCGGCTGCTGCCAATGCCTCGACCGGATTGTCTTTTACATTTCCGATAATTGCAATATCGGTCAGTGAAATCAGCGGCTCAACCACACCTGCAATAATTGCAGGAATAGCCAACCGATTGATTTCCCGAAAACTGACTTTGGAAACAAAACTCAATTCATTCTGATTTAATGATTGCAAAAATAGAGAAATCTTTTATGTCGGGTTTGAGATAAAAACAAAACCGTAAAAGAGACAAAAACTTCTAAATTAAATACAGAATCAGATTGAAAATGAATTAGAACTTCATTCTGATTTTCGCATTCAGAAATCTTCCGGTCAGTCTGTTGGGCACCCCATAAATTCGTGATGAATTGACATCTCTCACCCAGGTGTTGCTGATTTCATTTCTTATATCAAAGATATTGAACACATCCAGTCCAATTGATAGTTCTTTGAAATTTTTCCAGAAATTTCCTTTTGCTTTTAAATCATCCTGATTGATGAGTTCTTTCACAAACCCAATATCCACTCTTTTGTAATCGGTCAGATAAGAAGTATAATCATAAGGATTTGTAAAAGGCGGTGCACCGTTTGGTAAACCGGATGCATAAACCAGATTTACATTAACTTTAAACGAAGGCATGATTGGCATGTAATCCTGGAAGAAAATTGATGCTCTGAACCTCGGATCTGTTGGTAACGGAATGTCTCCCTGACCATCAATGTTCTGATAAGCTCTGGCATATGACAAACTCAGCCACGAATCAACACCTTCCACAAATTCACCGAAAAGTCTGAAATCCAAACCATATCCCTGACCTTTTGAATTGTTGTCAGCTGTATATCTGACTCTTACATTGTCCACAAAGTAAGGGTGTAAATCACTGAAAATTTTGTAATAAGCTTCGGTTGTCATTTTAAACGGACGGTTCCACATTCTGAATTCATAGTCATTTCCCAAAATAAAATGTATGGATTGCTGTGGTTTCACATCCTTGTTCAGGTTGCCGTCCAGCGTTCTTATTTCTCTGTAAAAAGGTGGTTGATAATAAATTCCGGTATTGAATCTGAAAGTCATATCGGTTTTTTTCCAGTCGGGTTTAATCGCAATCTGAGCTCTCGGACTGATGTTCATTTCTTCATTGAAATCCCAGTAAGTAGCTCTTACACCACCGTTTATCAACACTTTAGATTTACCCCAAAAGAATTTTTTGGTATACTGTGCATAGGCTGCATAACGGTTTGATTTGAGTTCGTTTTTTGAATGAACGCTATAATTCAGAATTAAATCGCTGTCATCCAAAATTCCCGGATAATAAATGTTGGGTAGGGAATAGCCGGTAGAATCAAGATACTGCCATTCGCTCATCAAATCTCTGACATCTTCTCTTTGGAATTTCACACCCCATTCAATGTCGTTGTTGTTATCAAATTTATATTTACCTCTGTGCTGAACGCCAAAAACCATTGCGTCCAAATTGTTTCTTGCGTGGTCGATTTGACTTCCGATGTCGTAGGTTGAAATCGAATTTCCTTCGCCATCGAGCTCGTTGATTAGGTAAGCTCCGTAAATATCAAAATACTCCTGTTCTTTTGAATGAAAACCAAAAACATCTGCAACTAAACTTAGTTTTGAATTCGGTTTATGGTGAACTGTAAGCGATGCTGTTTCAGTTGTAAAACGGTCTTCTTCATTTCCGTCATAAAAAACTTTCAAACTCATCGGATTATCGAGTGTACCAAATTTAGTTTCTCTGTCTTTTGGTATCATTTCAAATTTACTGTCTGTTTTTGCACCTAAAAATGAAACTTCCCATTTTGAATTAAACCTATAATTGAGAAAAGCCTGAACATCATAATAAACCGGATTCAAATCAGAATTACTGTCAAGTGTCTTTAGAACTAAATTTCGGTTTTGATATCTTCCGCCTACAATAGCAGAAAACTTCTTGTTTTTTGATGCAGTTCCCAAAGTCAAACCACCACCCATCAGACTGGCTTCAAAAGTTCCTTCAAAAGCTTTTGGTCTTTTGTAAATAATATCGAGAACACTCGACATTTTGTCACCGTATTTTGGTTCCCAGCCACCTGCCGAAAAGTTGACAGCATCTGTCATTGATGGATTGACAAAGCCCAAACCTTCCTGTTCGCCCGAACGGATCAACTGTGGTTTGTAAATTTCAATTCCGTTTACATAAATCAGGTTTTCGTCATAATTCCCACCCCGTACACGGTATTGCGAAGTCAATTCTGAACCCACACTAACCGTCGGCAAACTACCAATCATTTCGGTTACACCACCGGTCAATCCGATTGTCGTTTCCATTGTTTTCGGGTCAAAAGAAATACTGTTTATTGGTTTTTCTAATTCTTTGGTGAAAATCACGGCTGTTCCCAGCTCAACCACACTGCTGTCAGGTGCAAGCAGGATATTTATTTCTTTGGTTTGACCTGCCGGAAGATTAAAACTTTCGGTATAAGTCACTCTTCCTTCTGCTGAAAAGCTAATACTTATCTCAGTTTCTGAAGGAATTTCAAAATTAAATATACCGTTTGCATTTGTGTAATAGGTTTTGTCACCTGCGTTAATTTCAACATCCATCAGCGGAAATTCATACTCATCGATGACCATTCCGGTAAGGATTGATTGTTGTGCCTGTGTAAGACCAAAAATTAAAATAAAAAATGCAACAAGTTTAATTCTTGTTGAAATTTGCTTTGTAAATAGCTGTGTTCTCTTTTCCATCCCAAACTTTTAATTCCAGTTGATGTTTCCCTTTTGAAATTCCTTCACGATTCAAATCTATTCTCAGACTGCTTGTTTTCTGATCATAAGTTGACAAAATCCATTCTCCGTCTATAAAAGCAGAAAAGCCTGCAATTCCGGTCTGACTGTCATTAATCGTGAAACGAATGACTCCATTTGAGCCGGTAAATGTACTGTTTTCTTTGATATTAACAGGATTAATTGTAGGTTTTGTATTGTCGAGTGCTACCGAGAAAACACCAAAATCTCTGACTTGTGCAATGACTTTACCATTCTTGTATTCTGCCGGCGTATAATCTGTTTTCCATCCGCCTCTGTACTGGTATTCTCTTTTGATCACCGCCTTGTTCAATTGTGCAACAGGAATTCCTTCAGGTTCTATCGAAATTGTATAAAACGAGTGCACGGGAACATTCCAGTCATGAACATAGTATTTTCCGGTTTCTGTTTTTCTGTATTTAAATTCGATATCGTCATATATCGTCTTTTGCTCCATAAAAATTTCAAGTCCGTCTTTTTTGAAATAATTGTATTCGTCCCATTTAAAAATTACGGCGTCCGGATTTGAAGATTTTTTAGTTGAAGCAGTTTTTCCTATAACTTTAAAATTCACTGTATTTTTATTTCCGGCAAAGTCAGATGCTTCGATTCTTATGTTGTATTGTTTCCCTTCTTCAGGTTCAAGAATTCCGTTATTGATTACATCAGAAAACATTTTCAGCGGATTTCCTTCGTGTTGAAAAAGTTGATAAACCCAACTGAAATTTTTTGATTTGTCTTCATAATCTATCAATCGGTTAATTCCTCTCATATCATTCCAATTCAGCCGGTCTGCGGTAAATACAAAATAAGGTTGTTCATCTACAAATAAACTGATTTTATAAGTTCCGTTCGAGTTGTCTGCTCCGTTTTGTCTGTCATAAGTTTTTATACCAAAACCAATTTTACCAGAAACATTCAGGGTGACTCCATTTGAAATTGTCTGACGACCGCTCTTTCCGTTCACGGTTCCTTCTACAGCATAAGCATACAAGCCATTTATAAGTGGTTTGCTGGTGTCGGGAATGTCGAGCCCGAAGAGAAAAGGATTCAATGGTTCTTCGGTTTTTGTATCTCTGATTTCAAAATGTAAATGTGGTCCGCCGGAAGTTCCTGAATTTCCTGAAATTGCAATCACATCACCTGAATGAACAGAAATTTCATTTTTATCCGGAAAAATCTCAACTGCAAATTTTTGATTTTTGTATTGATAGTCTCTTACGAACTCTTCAATCTCACTGCTGAATTTCTGTAAGTGAGCATAAACTGTTGTGTATCCGTTTGGGTGATCGATATAGATTGCATTTCCGTAACCTCTTGGCGAAACATTGATTCTTGAAATATATCCATCTGCTGCGGCATATACCTTGTATCCTTCTTTTTGATTGGTTTTGATATCGATTCCACTGTGAAAATGATTGTTTCTGAGTTCTCCAAAATTCCCCGAAAGATAATTGGTGATTCCGAGCGGATTTCTGAAATCATTTTTCGGATAATTAATTTCAGTGCCGGATTGTTGTGCCCATAGAGATGCAGTAAAGAAAAAGGTAATCAGAAATGCTGTTTTATTCATAGATTCAATTTGCACAAAAATATAAATTTATACTGAAGCATCATTTTTAATGCCAAAATAAAAAACTGTTCAGGTTATCGTTTAATCAATCAAAAAAACTTAACTTTGCCTTAAATAAGTTGGGACTAATTAAAAAGTTCTCTTATCAAATGAATCAGAATGATCAAAATTTTATAAAACTTGAACAGGGAGTCCGCCGTTTGGTGGTTGCCTACAAGGATGTTATAAAAGAAAAAGAAACACTTGAAAAAGAAATTGAAGCATTGAATAAAAAAATAAGCCTTTTGCAGTCAGATGCGCTGAGTATGAAGAATGATAATGACAGACTGAAAATGACTACTGCACTGCTGGGTGATGAGACGCACAGAAGATTGATGAAAACAAGAGTAAACAGGCTAATAAAAGAGTTGGATGTTTGTATTACTCAGTTAAAAAATGGAGAGAAATGAGCAAATTGAAGGTGAAAATCGAAATAGCAGGAAGATTTTATCCTTTGACAATCAATGCTGAAGAAGAAGAAGCTGTAAGAGCTGCCGGCAAGGAAATTAACCGGCTGGTACAGGAATTTGAAGACCGTTATGCGGTTACGGACAAACAGGACGCAATATCGATGGTTGCATTGCAAATGGCATCGAAATATAATATGCTGAAACAGTCCGGAGATGATACGAACAGTGAAGTAAATGAGAAAGTGGTGGAATTGACCGAATTCATTGAAAGAGAATTAGAAGAAAAATAAATAAATGAGAAGTTCAGCTGCTTGAATGCAGTAATAAATAGTATATCCTACATTAGTTCTAATATATTTTTGGTAAACTCAACACTAGTTTTGTTACCGGGTGAAAGTTGCTCTAAGGGCGGGCCGCACAGCTTAGGCTGTTCAATTTGATTGACAGCGGATTACCGAATGGTGAAATAACCCAAATCCTGTTTTTCAGGAGTTTACTCAAAACACTTTGAACTAATGTGGGATTTTTTTATTATATAAACATTAACACAATGGAAATTAGTATTATAATCGGTATCGCCGCTTTCCTGATTGGAGCTGTAATCAGTTATTTTCTGGCCAAAAAATCAGTTGATAAGGAGAATCAAATTTTGATTGATGACGCACGAAGAAAGGCAGCAGAATTTGTTTCGGATGCAGAGAGAGAAGGCGAGGCAATAAAAAAAGAGAAAATTTTTCAAGCCAAGGAAAAGTTTTTAGAAATGAAATCAGCACATGAAGAAACCATCAATCAGAGAGAAAAAAAGATGACTGAGATGGAATCGAGACTGAGAGAAAGAGAAGATAAAATTAAAAGCGAGTTTTCTGAAATTCAGAAACAAAAAGATCTCATCAAAAATGAGCAAAGTAATCTTCAGTCCAGACAGGATAAATTGAACCTGAGACAGAAAGAAGTAGATGCCATGCACAAAAGACAGGTGGAGGTACTTGAAAAAGTTTCAAACTATACAGCTGAAGAAGCAAAAGCGGAACTGCTTGAAACCCTGAAAGATGAAGCGAGAACAAAGGCTCAGGCACATATTCAGGAAATAATGGAAGAAGCAGAGCTCAATGCAAAAAATGAAGCCAAGAAAATCGTCATTCAGGCAATCCAACGAATTGGTACTGAGCAGGCAATTGAAAATGCAGTTTCTGTTTTCAATATTGAATCAGATGATATCAAAGGAAGAATTATCGGCCGTGAAGGTCGTAATATTCGTGCAATAGAATCAGCAACAGGCGTTGAGATCATTGTGGATGATACACCTGAGGCGATTATTCTTTCTTGCTTTGATCCGATTAGAAGAGAAATTGCTAGACTTTCACTTCACAAACTGGTTACAGACGGAAGGATTCATCCGGCGAGAATTGAAGAGGTAGTTGCCAAAACCACCAAACAAATCGATGATGAAATTATCGAAATTGGTAAGAAAACCGTAATGGATTTAGGCATTCATGGCTTGCACAAAGATTTGGTGAAAATTGTCGGCAGAATGAAATACCGTTCATCTTATGGTCAGAATTTGCTGCAACACTCACGGGAAGTTGCTCATCTGGCGGGAGTGATAGCATCGGAGTTAGGATTGAATCCAAAACTTGCCAAAAGAGCCGGATTGCTGCATGACATCGGGAAAGTGCCTGATCAGGAATCAGAATTACCTCACGCAATTTTGGGTATGCAGTGGGCTGAGAAATATGGCGAACACCCTGATGTGGTCAACGCAATCGGTGCACACCACGATGAAATTGAAATGACATCACTGATTTCTCCGATTGTACAGGTAGCCGATGCAATCAGCGGCGCAAGACCGGGTGCGAGAAGGCAGGTGATGGAGTCTTATATTCAAAGATTGAAAGACCTGGAATCAACTGCACTGAGTTTTGACGGTGTTGAAAAAGCATATGCAATTCAGGCCGGTAGAGAACTCAGAGTTTTGGTGGAAAGCGATAAAGTAGATGATGATAAAGCATCTGAACTTTCGTACCTTATATCAGATAAGATTCAAAATGAACTAACCTATCCGGGGCAAGTCAGAGTTACCGTAATCAGAGAAACCAGAGCTGTAAATATCGCCAGATAAGTAAAAAATTTAACAATTTAAAGCGTTCGTCTGAACGCTTTTTTTATTGATTCTATATCTATTGGAACAGAATTTGATGTTTCTTGTAACGGGCGAATAAGTTTTATATGAAACAAATTCTATTTTTTTTGATTTCATTTGGATTGATTTCATGCAATACTCTTAATACCGAAGGTTTGTTATATTCTGGTACACTGAATTATGCTGAAAGTAATGAGTTGGTTAACAATTATGGAAATACAGTCCTTGACCGAATCGATGCACCTTTGGGATATACAAGGGTAGCGGTTAAACAAAATACTTTTAGCTCATATTTGAGAAAACTGGAATTACTGCCAAATGGTTCAATGGCACATTATTATGACGGGAAAGTTAAATTAAATGATGACAATATATATGTGGCTGTCGTTGATTTGTCTATTTCCTCAAAAAACATTCAAATGTCTGCCGGTTCAGTCATAAGATTAGTTTCTGAATATCTCTATAACAATAAAGAATACGAAAAAATTTCGTTCAATACCGACAATCAAAAAATCTCATTTGTTGATTTTTCTCATGGCGATTATTCAAAAACCGAATTTCACAATTATATGGACTATATAATGGAGAGAGCATCAACGCCAAGTTTTTGCACTGATTTAAAGCCTGTTAACCTGAGTGATATTCAGATTGGCGATGTGTTTGTGCAAAATAATCTTCCAAATGGTCATGCAGTAATCGTTGTTGATATTGTTGAAAACAAAAAAGGTCAAAAACTTTTCTTGCTTGCACAAAGTTTTCAGCCTGCACAGGAAATTCAAATTATAGCCAATCCCGAAAACCCTGATCTCAGTCCGTGGTTTCAACTCAAAGAAGGTGAATTGCTGACACCCGAATGGCGATTTATGACTTCTGACCTGATGAGATTCAAATTTTTAGACAATTAATACCTCTGTAAGTAAGAGTTTTTTATGTAATTTTGTGCAAATTCAAAATACAATGCCAAAATACATTTTTCTATTGCTTGCTGTGTTTATACAGTCTTGTCAAAATTCAAAAATTATGACTGACAACACCGATAATAATGATTCATTTCAATTGTTATATGCATCAGAATATGGCGGGTCGGGTGAAGAACAAGTGACGATAATGGATGAAAGAAGCGTATTTGCCAAACAATGGGTTGAAATAACCACCCAACCATCTTTGAGTGCACCCAAATTCAATCCGGATACACAGATGATTATCAGAAAGGATTTTGAAAGCCGAAGGACAGGCGGTGATGAATTCGAAGTGAATGCAGTTGAGATTATCGGTAGTAAAATTAATGTCTTTTATACCGTTTCACATCCCGGAGAATTTGCTACAGATGCAATAACAAGCCCTATATTGTTGATTTTAGTAAATAAAATCGATGACCCTGTGATTGAATTTATACATCAGCAATAGAATTAACACAACTAACACACACACAACACATAAAATGAGAAAAGTTTATTTTGATAATGCAGCTACAACAGCTCTTCATCCCGAAGTGATTGAAGAAATGGCAGACTGTATGAAAAATAATTATGGTAATCCTTCATCAACCCATGTTTTTGGAAGAGAGGCAAAAGCAAAGATTGAGCTGGCAAGAAAAGGTATAGCTTCGGCTTTGAATGTTTCTTCTGCAGAAATTATATTTACATCGTGCGGAACCGAATCCAACAACCTGATTATTCGCTCTTGCGTGGATTATCTGGGCGTAGAAAGAATCATTACTTCTGATTTGGAACACAAATGCGTAAAGGAAACCACTAACGAAATGGGCAGAATGGGCAGGGTGGAATTACTGAAAGTCAAAACTTGTGAAAAAGGACAAATTGACTACGACGATTTAGAAAAATTACTGAAATCATCTGATAAAAAAACGCTGGTAACGCTGATGCATGCCAACAATGAAATTGGTAATCTTCTGGATTTAAAGAAAGTTCAGCAATTGTGCGAAGAAAATGATGCATTGTTTCATACCGATACAGTTCAGACGATGGGACATTATCCTCTGGATTTAAAAGAGTTGAAAGTTGATTTTGCTTCTTGTAGTGCTCATAAGCTACACGGGCCCAAAGGGATAGGATTTGCTTATATCAGAAAAGGCACCGGATTTCATCCACAAATTACCGGTGGGGGACAGGAGAGAGGTCTTCGCTCAGGAACTGAAAATGTTTACGGTGTAGCCGGTATGGCAAAAGCTTTTGATATGGCAATCAGAGATATGGACGAGCACAAAGTCTATATTGAAGATTTAAAAAAATATGCAATTGAGAAATTAAAAGCTGAAATACCGGGAGTGGAGTTCAACGGTTTATCAGCTGATTTAGAAAAAAGCCTTTATACGGTATTGAGTATTTGTCTTCCGTTTTCTGATAATTTAATCGGATTTGAAATGGAGTTACAAGGAATAGCAGTTTCCCAGGGAAGTGCCTGCAGTTCAGGAGCAGCTCAGGTTTCTCAGGTTTTGGAAACGGTTTTGGAAGAAGGAAAATCAGAGGTTTGTTCGCCGATGCGAATTTCATTCAGTATCTACAATACCAAAGAAGAAATAGATATTTTGATTAATGCATTAAAGAATATCAGTAAAAAACATTTAGTGGAGAGCTGATGAATTTAATTGACGGAATCATCATAATAGCACTTGGTTCGGGTGCAATCTGGGGATTCAGAAATGGATTGATCAAAGCCCTTTTGGGTTTTGTCGCAATAGCATTTTCAATTTGGGCAGGTTTTAAATTCTCTTCACTTCTCGAAGATTTTGTCTCCTCAATCGATGTAATATCAGAAGAATGGGTGCCAATCGCATCAATTATTTTTGGAATTTTTCTGGCTTATACCGCAATAAAATTTATAGCCAGATTTGCAACCAAAGCAGTTAAAGCTGCCGGTCTTGGAATGGTTAACCGTGTGGGTGGTGCAGTTATCGGATTACTGATTAATGCAGTAATTGTATCGGCTGCTTTGAGTTATCTGTCACCTTTTTTGGATACAGAGATGATAGCTCAAAGTCGCTTCTATCCTTTATTGAACCAGCTTGCTGAATTTATGGGAGCCAATATGGACTTTCTGAAAGAACAAATTGAAAAGAGCGGAATTAAACAGCAGATTTAAAAAACAAAGCACAGTCTGCTCTTTTTATTTTTAATTAAAACTTATATTTGACAACTTAAAATACACAAAAAATGGATTTTCAATTAACAGAAGAGCAGTTAATGATCAGACAGGCAGCAAGAGATTTTGCTCAAAATGAACTTTTGCCGGGTGTGATCGAAAGAGATGAACAACAAAAATTTCCTGCCGAACAGATAAAAAAAATGGGTGAACTCGGCTTCCTCGGAATTATGGTTGACCCCAAATACGGAGGTGCAGGTATGGACACAATATCCTATGCACTTGCAATGGAAGAAATATCTAAAATTGACTCGTCAGCATCAGTTGTTATGTCTGTAAATAACTCGTTGGTTTGCTGGGGACTTGAGAAGTTTGGTAACGAGGAACAAAAACAAAAATATCTGACCAAATTGGCAACCGGCGAAGTTATTGGTGCATTTTGTCTGTCAGAGCCCGAAGCTGGTTCAGACGCAACCTCACAAAGAACCACAGCTGAAGACAAAGGAGATTATTATTTGCTGAACGGGACCAAAAACTGGATAACCAACGGAGGAACTGCTTCTGTGTATCTGGTTATGGCTCAAACCCATCCAGAAAAGGGACACCATGGAATCAATTGTCTGATTGTCGAAAAAGGAATGGAAGGATTTACTGTTGGTCCAAAAGAAAATAAATTGGGAATCCGAGGTTCTGACACACATTCATTGATGTTTCAGGATGTGAAAGTTCCAAAAGAAAACAGAATTGGTGAAGATGGATTTGGATTCAAATTCGCTATGCAAACACTTTCAGGCGGAAGAATTGGTATTGCAGCACAGGCACTCGGAATTGCAAGTGGCGCACTTGAGCTGGCAACCAAATATTCAAAAGAAAGAAAGGCTTTCGGAAAACCAATCTCTGAACACCAGGCAATTGCATTTAAACTGGCAGATATGGCAACTGAAATTGATGCAGCAAGATTTTTGGTACATCATGCGGCATGGTTGAAAGATCAGGGTAAAAACTTTGACAAAGAAGGAGCAATGGCAAAATTATTTGCTTCTCAGGTTGCAATGGACGCAACGGTTGAAGCAGTTCAGATTCATGGCGGATATGGTTATGTAAAAGATTATCATGTTGAAAGACTGATGCGTGATGCCAAAATCACTCAAATTTATGAAGGAACTTCAGAAATTCAGAAAATTGTCATTTCAAGAGCAATTCTGAAAGATTAAAATTTTGAATTAACGATATATAAAGCCTTTTGGATGTTGAAATCTGAAAGGCTTTCTTTTTTTAAAAAAAACTTTTGCAACCTTCAACACCAAGAATGAAAACAGCAATCCAAACCAAACCTTTGAGAAAGAAAAAAAGAAAACCGGCAATACCGAATTTCTTCAGTAACGCCTTCAATTTTGATGGTTTTCTTTCCTGATCTGTGTTTTTATTATTGTCGATATTCATTTTAAAAAAATGGATTGTCAGCTTTTGTTTTAAGCTCAATTTTGTAAATCGCACAAATTTACTTCAAAAAATACAATCTGTCTAATGAATAGTGATGAAACAAATTTCTGACCAATTGAATAAATAATTTAATAATTATTCCAGAAATTGGATAAATTCTTATTTTAATACCATAAAATAAATTCAGACCGATTTCAAACTCCAAATAAAATCGTAAATTCATCCAAAAAATAAAGCAAGATGTTTGAGGAAATTAAAGGTTATTTCAGGAATCACTCAATCGAACTCAATCAGAAACAACTTCAATTGTTGGATCAGTATTTAGTTCGAAAAACCTATTCCAAGAATGAAATAATTCTTCGTCAGGGTGAATTTTGTAAATACACTTTTTTTGTTGCAAAAGGATTGTTAAGAGCATATACGATTAATGAAAACGGTAAAGAACACATCCTTCAGTTTGCTCCCGAAGAATGGTTTATCTCTGACCGTTCGAGTGTTTTGTTCAATGATCCGTCGCTTCAGTTTATAGAAGCAGTAGAAGAAAGTGAAGCGATTCTGATAGAGTCAGAAGTTTTTGAAAAATTGTCTGATTTAAGTTCAGAATTTCAGCATTTTAATATGTTTTTGTTGCATAACCACATCAGGCAACTTCAAAAAAGAATCAATCAGTTACTGAGTGCAAGTGCAGAAGAAAGGTATATGGATTTTATAAAAATGTATCCGGATATCTTACTGAGAGTACCACAATGGATGGTGGCATCCTATCTTGGAATCACACCTGAGTCGCTGAGCCGAGTCAGAAAAGATCTCGCTTCAAAAAATTTTAAAACAGACTGATTCTTGATGTAAGTCAATTGTATAAATTGTAATAATCTATAGTTTTATAAAAAATTAAATTATGTCAAATGTTGGATTAATTATAGAAGAAAGAGCAGCCGATATCGGTAATTTTATGGTAGGCAGATTGTTGCCGTTTAAACAAAAAAGGACAGTTGGACCTTTTGCATTTATTGACCACATGGGGCCGGCAGAGTTAAAAGATTATCAGAATCTTGATGTGGCACCGCATCCGCATATCGGGTTATCTACACTTACTTATTTGTTTGAAGGAGCTATCCGTCACCGGGACAGTATTGGTTCTGATATAGTTATTGAGCCGGGTGCAGTCAACTGGATGACAGCCGGAAAGGGAGTCGTTCATTCTGAAAGGACGCCCGATTATCTGAGAACTACCAATAAGAAATTGCATGGCATTCAGATTTGGGTGGCGTTGCCCAAAGAGTTGGAAGAGACAGAGCCTTCTTTTACACATATTGAATCAGGTGAATTACCCGAGTGGGAAGAAGATGGTTTGAAATATAAGTTAATTGCCGGAGAAATAGCAGGCAGGAAATCGGGTGTGCCGGTTCACAGTAAACTTTTTTTGATTGAAATTAAATCCAAAAAAGGCGGAAAAGTTAAAATCGGTAAACATCTTTTTGGTGAGTCCGGTTTGTATATTCTTGAGGGAAAAATAAAAGACGGTGGTCATGTATATGAAGAAAAACACATGCTGATTGCAAAAGACACAAATCTTTGTGAATTTGAAATGGAAGAAAATACGGTGGTCTATCTTTTTGGTGGTGAGCCTTTTCCCGAAGAGAGGTTTATTTACTGGAATTTTGTTTCGAGCAGCCGCGAGAAAATTGAAGAAGCCAAACAAAGATGGTTAGGCCAGACTTTTCCGAAAGTTCCGGGCGAGACGGAATTCGTTCCGTTGCCGCCACAAAATCCGAGAATCAAATTGAAATAATGCGTACCTTTAGCTATAAATTAAATAAAAAACACAATTATGAGTCAGGATGTGAAAGGAACCATCAGAGAAACACTCTACACGACCAGTATCAAAGCAAGAAATTTTAATCTGATTGCAGATGAGCCCAAAGATGAAAACGGTCAGGATTTAGGCCCAAAGCCAACCGAATTTTTAAATGCCGCACTTGCCTCCTGCACGGCAATCACAATGAAAATGTATGCTGAGCGAAAAGGCTGGGATTTGAGAGAAGCCAAAGGTGAAGTAGATTTTGTGAGAGATGTTAAAAATAATCTGACGACTTTCACTAAAAAGATTGAATTAATCGGAAACCTGGATGAAGCCCAAAAACAACGAATTTATGAGATTGGAGCCAAATGCCCGGTACATAGAATTATTCAGGGAACTGTTGAGATAGACAGCGAATTAAATTAAAAAATATGATTAAAATAGAAAGATCGGATGACGGTAAAAAAGGAGAGTTCACACTTTTTGAAGATGGTGTGAAGGCAGGATTAATGACTTTTGTGTGGGCAGGAGAAGATAAGTTTATTATCGACCATACTGAAGTTTTTTCGGAATTCGGAGGTCGTGGTTTTGGTCGAAAATTAGTGGATGCAGCGGTTGAATATGCCAGAGAAAATAAACTGAAAATCATTCCGCTTTGTCCTTACGCCAAAAGAGTTTTTGAAAAAACTGAGGAAATCAGTGATATGTTATTAGATTGAATTATAGTTAATTATAAATAAATCAAAGTGCCTGGTACTTTGAACGAAATACATTTCATTATCTTTGAATTTATGAAAAAAGTTTATATATATATATTCATACTCAGTTTTCAGTTGTCTTTTGCTCAAACATACAAAGAAATTCTGCCACCTGAGCATATCAAAACTCTTAAGCTGTTTAATCCTCAAACC
>CAYFWH010000034.1:0-13280 GCA_964346785.1 uncultured Weeksellaceae bacterium
TAACCACGCTCGACGGATTGGAAAACAAAAGTATTCAACCCAAACCACAACAAAATCCGGAAGTACTAAAACCCGCTCCAAAAATTTTCAAAGAAGATTGTGAGATTGACTGGACTGACAATATAGAAAATATACATAATAAAATCAGAGGTCTCAGCCCCTATCCTACTGCATGGTCAACACTTTCAAAAGACGGCATTTTAAAAAACATTAAGGTTTACAAAGGCCATTTTGAAAGATTAGAAAACCCAAATCAGGAAATAAAAACTGTTTCGTTTGAGCAAAATCAATTCAAAATATATTTAAAAGACGGTATATATTATATAGATGAATTGCAATTGGAAGGAAAAAAACGAATGAAAACAACTGATTTCATTAATGGATTACAAGACAAAATCGGCTGGATCATTGGCTAATAAGACTTAAAATCACTGTTTTAGCAATGGTTATTAACAAAATCAGCTGTTTTTTCAACAAAAACGCATATTTTTTCGCTCAAATCTTGTGTGAGTCAGCGATTCGGCTATCTTTGCGTTAAAATTATTAATCAATAAATCTTAATTAAATTATGAACAAATCAGAATTAATCGACGCAATGGCAGCAGATGCTGGGATCACTAAAGCAGCAGCAAAAAAAGCTTTGGACTCTTTTACAAGCAATGTAACTTCTACTCTTTCTAAAGGTGGTAAAGTTGCTTTGGTTGGATTTGGTACTTTCTCAACTTCAGAAAGAAGCGCAAGAACAGGTATCAACCCACAGACAAAAAAATCAATCAAAATTGCTGCTAAAACAGTTGCTAAATTCAAAGCTGGTGCTGATTTAGCTAACTCAGTAAACGCAAAGAAAAAATAATTCTGTTCAAGAATTAGAAAAAGGGAGCCGTCTCAATACTGAGACGGTTTTTTTTATGCTTTCAAGTTTACATTTAAGGATATAGTCTGCTTACAACCCATTTATCATCTTCCAGTTTGTAAAAAAGCCTGTCGTGCAAACGGCTTGGTCTTCCCTGCCAAAATTCTATTTCCAGCGGAGTCACACGATAACCACCCCAATGCTTTGGTCTTGGCACTTCAGTACCTTTATATTTTTGTGAGACCTTTTCTGCATCGAGTTGTAAATCATGTTCGAAACCTATGACTGAACTCTGCTCAGACACAATTGCACCAATCTGACTAGCATAAGGTCTTTGATGAAAATATTCATCTGACTGTGCTTCATCAACTCTTGCAGCCAGCCCCTTGATAATAACCTGTTGTTCCAGTTTATCCCAAAAAAAAGAAAGACAAACTTTGGGATTGGCTTCTATTGCCTGCCCCTTTCGGCTGTTGTAATTGGTATGAAAACCAAAGCCCTGATTGTCAAACTCCTTGAGCAATACCACTCTGTTTCTTGGGAAACCATCTTCTTCAACTGTTGAAAGACTCATCGCATAAGGTTCAACAATCTGTTCAGATGACTGTGCCTGAGAATACCACTGCTCAAAAAGCTGTATTGGATTTTTAGGAACCGTATTATAATCTATTTCATTCAGCTTATATTCCTTTCTTTTATCTCTCAAATCTTGCTTCATTGATTTTTTTTTATATATTTATCAAACAGTAATTAATTTATAATTCAAACTTAATGCAAATTAAGACGATAACAAAGGGAAATTTTTTGGTTGCTCAGCCGTCATTGTTTGATTATACTTTTAACAGAAGTGTAATTTTGATAGTTGATCACAACGAGCATGGTTCAATTGGTTTTATACTGAACAAACCGCTCAACCAGCAACTGAATTCATTTGTTTCAGAGCTGGAAGCTGATTTTATGGTTTATGAAGGCGGTCCGGTAGAAATTCAAAATATGTATTACTTGCACAAAAGACCCGATTTAATCGGTGACAGTGAATTTATCGCCGATAATTTATACTGGTCAGGAAATTATGAAGATGTGAGGAATTCAATCAACAATGGATTGATCAGCAAAGAAGAAATAAGGTTTTATCTTGGTTACAGTGGTTGGGGTGAAAACCAACTCCAATCGGAAGTTGACGAGAATGCCTGGGTCATTATTGATAATGAAATCGATATTTTCAAATCCTGGAATAATAATTTGTGGAAAGAGCAAATGAGAAATTTAGGCGGAGATCATTTAATTTGGCTCAATATGCCGGCCGATCCAAATATGAATTAGTAATTGATGGATATTTAATTAGAACCCAGAATTTTCTTCAAATCATCAATCTGACTTTCCCAGAGAAGTTTTGATTCTTCAATCTCGTCTTCTTCTGAAAAGTCAGTAATCATCAAGGCGACATCTCCGGTCAAATCATCTTCAATGATATTGAGTTCAAAAAAATACTTGGTATCTTCGTCATCTTCCCACTGAAAACGGACATATGCATCCTGCTTGCTTTTAATCAAAAAAGCAACTTCTTCATCTCCATCCCAGATAAAAGTATATTTGTCGCCTCTTGAATTCACATTATCAGCAAACCATTCAGAAAGTCCGGACGGATTAGAAATGTAATTATAAAGCAGGGAGGGTGATGAATTAATCACAAACTCAGATTGAAATTTTACTCTCGCCATATTATTTAATATTGTCCGCAATATATAAAATTGAACCAAACAACCAAACAAATTTTGAAATGTTTTATTTCATCTTCGTTTTTTTCGTTTAGTTGTTGATTTTCCCGGCTAAAAATCAAAAATTATTTTTAATCTCTTTTTTTAATCCGGTAACTGAACTCAAAAACGCATAAATGCCAAAGACTAAATTGATGTTTTGCAACAAGATGATTTCCGTTTTCACCGACCGTCAACTTGCTTCTAAAAGAACGAATAAACCGGGTATGTAAATTCTCGTTTGAATCTCTTAACAGAAAATAAAATCCTGAATCTCCAATTTTTCTGCCGGATGAAATTAATATCAACTCCCCTCTTTTGCTCACTTCAGCATTCATCAATACAGTAGCATTTCCGTTTGGTAAAGGAAAAATCGCTTTCACAACCGTCTCACCTGATGGCAGATTACATAAATCATAAATGCCTGAAAAAATAACCCGATCACCTGATTTAAAGGTACGAAGCCATATTTTGTATTTCATTTCCATCGAATCGGGATAACAAAGCGAAATCAACTCACTGTCAATTGGCTCCGGGTTGGTTATGTTTTTTACAGGAATATACAACTGTTCTATTCTGTTGCTAAATAAATAATTAATCAAAGCTCCGAAAATTCTGAAAAAAGGATTCCATTTGACTTTAAAATCAAAGTCATAGCAAGATGTATTTTCGTAGAAATCGATAACTTTTTCGGATAAGTTATTCCGGGTTAATTTTAGGTTTTGTACAGAAGAAATTAAACCACTGTTTTTTGAATTCCTTTGAATGATTAAATTTTCTTTTTCTGCCAGATCTTTAATATATCCTCCGCCAATTTCATTCATTCCACCAAACGGTCCGGTCAGCCATTCATAATCTGAAGCATCAATTTTTCTCCCAGTCAATATAACCCATTGCTGAGTTAACCAATCCTGAAATTTCTGTTTTCTAATCGCAAAACTCATTTTCTGAACTTTGGTATAAGTTGTGTCTTTCCCTCCCAACTGCCATATTCAGCAATCGGTCTGAATCTTAATGTTGTAAACTCTTTATGAAAATTTCTTCTTTCCCGCTCCTTCATTGCATTAAAATGCCTCTTGGAATCCGGATCAGATTGGTTCCCATGCACCATATCCATTAACTCTTTTTTATTTTCCCAAATTGAGAATGTCGAAACTGTTCTTGGAAAACGGGCAGATGCCAGTGATAAAATTTTACCGGAATGGTCTCTGACCTGTTTTTCGACCGGTCTTCCCCAATGAATAAATCTTGGAATTTCAAAATATTTCATTTTAGCAAGAGTGACTACAACCACTGTTTCGTCTTCATCCATTTTACGATTGGTTTTTGGAATTTCATATTCACTGATTTCACCCCACTGACGCATAAAACTCATTCGAACATGCCAGCCTTCTGACAATATTTTCCCAAACTTATTTTCAGCTAGAAATTTATCGATTGAAGTCTCATCTTCCCATTGTGCAAAAACACTAATTTCTCTGATTAAAATTCTGTTGACTGAAAAAATAGCCGAGCCTAATCTCATACAATTCATTGTTTTCATATGGATTAAGCCGGGGATTTCAGATTTGTCAACCGAAAATAAAATTGAATTTACCACTTGAGAATAACTTGTTCTGACTAAATGGTAAGTGAACACACTCATATCTGAAAAATAACATCAAATATAAAGAAACAAACCTCCAAACATTTATCATTTGAATAATTTTTTAGTTCAATTGAATATCTATTCGCACTTCGATAAGTTACAGTGAGGTTTTCACCTATGGCGGACACGGGTTCTATTTCCACCAGATAATAATTTATATTTTTCATAAAATTTTGACCATTTATAATAAAGATTATATATTTGCACTCCTTAAAAGTTATGGCGAGGTATCCGCCGCGGCGGAGCAGGATTCAATTCCTTGTTAAAAGGATAAGAGAGGTTCAGATAAATAAAATATATGGCGAGGTAGCTCAGGTGGTTAGAGCGCAGGATTCATAACCCTGAGGTCGGGGGTTCAATTCCCCCCTTCGCTACTAGGAAGCCGTTTCAGTATTGGGACGGCTTCTTCTTTTTACTAAAGCTAAGATTATGAAATTCACAGTTTATGTTCTATTCTCAGAAAAACACAACAAACATTACACAGGTTACACTTCAAATTTAGAGCAAAGAATGCTTTCACATAATGAGTTGGGCAAAGGGTGGACTGCAAGATACAGACCCTGGAAGTTGATTTACACAAAAGAATTCGATAATAAAAAAGAAGCCATTCAGTATGAGAAATGGTTAAAATCAGGTGTGGGGAGAGATTTTATTAAATCCTTATAATGAAAGCGCAGGATTCATATCCGCCGCGGCGGACGCGGGTTCAATTCCTCCGCCGCGGCGGACTACTAGGAAGCCGTTTCAGTATTGGGACGGCTTCTTTTTTTTACTAAAGCTAAGCTTATGAAATTCACAGTTTATATTCTATTCTCAGAAAAATATTAAGAATAGTATCTTTCGTTAGAATCTTACCCTCACGCCATCAACATCTCCAATTTATCCTTCCATTTTCTCCAGTCGGGCATTTCTTTGGTCTGTAGGGCAAAAAAGGCTTTGGTATGATTCCGGTGAACTAAATGACATAATTCGTGGTTGATGACATATTCTATGCAGGGTTTGGGTGCTTTGATTAATTCCGGGTTGAGGATGATGTTTCCTTTGGCGGAACAGCTTCCCCATCGGGTTTCCATTTTTTGAATATAGAGTTTTTTAGGTTCTACATTGTATTTCTTAAAGTTTTGAATCAGCGGTTCTGCATATTCTGCGAACTTAATTTTGGCTCTCTCCCGATACCATTTGTCCAATAGTTTTTTAATGTTTTCAGGGGCTTTGTCTTTGGTTACGATTTCGATGTATCTTCCTCTGTAAAATACTTCTTCTAATTTTCCTTTTGTAACCTTTAAACGGTATTGTCGTCCGAGATAATAATGCGTTTCCCCGGATTTATAGAGATATTCCGTTCTTCGTGGTTCGAAAGCCAAGAAATACTGTTTTTGCTCCACAATCCAGGAAGCTCTGTTTCTGACTTTTTCGAAGATTTTGCTTTGTGTAGCTTCCATTGGCGCACGAACTTCAACGCTCAAATCTGGGTGTACAATAATTCCCAAGGTTTTCCTTTCTGAGCGTTTTAGCGTGAAATCAATCGTGGTGCTTCCGTATTCAATTTTCATTGATTGATCTTTTGAACTCTCAATCATAAATTCCTTTTCCAAGACAACATTTTTTAAACTTCTTTCCACTTCCGCAAGGACACGGATCGTTTCTGCCAATTTTTACTTTCTTTGGGGTTTGAATCTTATTATATTTTAATTCTCTTTCTATTAATTCTGCTTCTAACTCTCTGTTTAGTTTAAGGTATGGTTTATAAATTTCGAGAATGGACTTAATTTCTCTTTTGATATACATCAATGGTTGTTTTTGATTGATATCATTCTTAACATCAGAATAGGTCCCGCAAACACCAACAGAAACAATGTCTCTTTCAAACAGAACTTTCAATTGCGGAAGAAACTGACTTAAATTCAAATCCATTAGATTACAAATGAATAAACCTATAAATTCAGTATCAACTTCATTTTCTTCATTATTGGTGAATTGAATTAAAAAATTTAAATAATCTTCAAATTTTAATTCCAATTCCTCTCTTTTGTCTGGAAAGTGAAGATAAATTTGTTCTAAAGCATCAGCTATAACACTTTTTGCATAGGTGTAAACATCGGGTGATTTCAATAAATTAAAATAACCATCTAAATTATCTTTTCCTATCTTAAATAACGCAAGCCATCCGTCTTCGGTCAACATATCAGAAAAGGTATGTTCAAAAAACTCTTCATCTTGCTTCAACATATCTAAGACCAACGGCAAACTCTCTTCGGCATTTAATTCTGCCAGGAGAAATAATGCGTGGATTAGTGATAAATCTTCTTCATCAAATTCTTCCAAATCGAAATTCAAATACCCATCCTTGATGATATTTTCCAAATCTTCAATGACCATTTTCCTGTCTGCCGACAGAAATCGTTGTACCAATTCTTCCGGAATGTCAAATCCGTAATCATATAATTCCCCGGTAAATTCTAAATTAAAAGGTTTTAATTCGTATTTCATTTTTCTTTAATTATTTTAATACTTTGTACATCGTACTTGGTTCATAATACATTCTCACCCCCTTGTTTTAGCTATACTCATAATCTGCTCCACGATGTTGTCCAAATCACTAAAAGTCAATTCAACATCCATTTTCTCCCGGACTTCATCATAGATATAATCTCCTACTTCCAATCCCATCTTCTTAATAATGTCAGTGTCATTTCTCCAATTGACAACTTTTCGGGATTCAATAATCTCATGAATCATCAGAGCTGCATTGACCAATAAATCTACCTTATCTGAAAGTTCGGCTTCTTTTTCTTTATAGAAACTGAACATCGTACCGTAAAAAGCACTAACCGTTGGATTTTCTCTAATCTTTTCAGGAATGGAACTATCCGTTTTGGTCAATACTTTTTCGCTGTATTCTTTGATTCGGTTCAGGTATTCTAATTGAGAGATTCGTTCACTGTAAAAATCATCGATACATTGCTGAATCAGCTGCGAAAACTTTTTATAAAAAGCAGGATCCTCATCCATTTTTTCATTGATATGCTTTGCCGTTCTCGATGCGATTTTATCAGCTTTGGCTGCGGAACCGATGGTTTTTTCAACTTCGGCCTGAAAAGCTTCCTGGTCAAAAATATTGACTAAATCCGTTAACTGTTCAACGCCTTTGGTGGAAATATGCTGGTCAATTAACTTTTGAATTTGACCTTCGTATTCTTTGTAATCAATTTTGTCAGAATACCGTTGTGCCACGGCTGTTCTCAGATTCACAAAGAATTTCAAATCATTTTTATACCGGTTGATTTTCTTCTCGTCCGTATTTTTATGAAATTCAATAGAAGATAAAGCAACTTTCAGAATTCTTGCATACGCTGTTAAACGTTTATAAAATGTATCCCGCACATCCTCCGGTCTGAGTTTTTGCTGATAGGCTTCCGCATCTTCTTTGTTGGGAATATCTTTAAATAAATCCAACAACGACTGATGGGCAGGTTCTAATTTTTTGATTTCTTCGGTGATATTCACCATCGTTCCTTCCAAATCATCAAAATCAAATTCATCCATATCCGAATAAACCATCAGTGCATCATCCAACTCCGATACCACTCCTGCATAATCCACGATATACCCATAATCCTTGTCTTTGTGCAAACGGTTTACCCTTGCAATCGCCTGGAGCAAAGTATGACCTTTTAATTTTCGTGTCAGGTAAAGAACGGTATTCAAAGGCGCATCAAATCCGGTCAACAGCTTATCGACCACAATAATTATTTCCGGTTCTTTGTCATATTTGAATTGATTGATGATGTTCTCTTCATATCGTTTGGAATTGCTGTATTGATCCATCATGGATTTCCAGAATTTTTTTACATCATCCGACACTTCGCCATAAGCGGATTCTTCTCCTTCCCGGTCATCGGGTGGCGAAATGACCAAAGCGCAACTGACTTTTCCGATTTGTTTCAGATAATGATAATACTTTACGGCCGTTCTTTTCTTGCTGCAAACCAATTGACCTTTTAAACCCGTTCCCTGGAAGTTTTCTGAAAAATGTTCACTGATATCCCAGGCGATGGCATAAATATTCTGGTCAGCATCCAAAATGGGTGAACGACCGGAGAATTTCTTTTTTAAATCTACCCGCTGTTCTTTTGAAAGTGGTTCTGCAACTTTGTCAAAATAATTGTCAATGGCTTCCCGGTTTACCGAAATATCGGAATAACGGCCTTCGTAAATCAAAGGAAGAACAGCTCCGTCATCCACCGCTTGTTTCACGGTGTATTTGTCAATCATCGAACCGAATTTTCCAACTGTATTTTTGTCTTTATGAAACAAAGGCGTTCCTGTAAATGCCATATAACAGGCATTCGGCATTGTTTTCTGCATTTCAATATTAAAACTTCCGTATTGCGTTCTGTGTCCTTCATCGACCAAAACAAAAATGTTGGGACTTTCCAAAGGTTCTTTTAGTCGCTTGACAGCCGTTTCAAACTTATTGATGATGGTGGTTATCACGGCATCGGTGTTGCTTTCTAAAATCTTAATCAGGTTTTTTCCGGACTTTGCATTCAGCACCTCCAAACCGATATTCTGAAAAGTTCCTGTAATCTGTTTATCCAAATCCGTACGGTCGGTGACTAAGATGATTTTCGGGTTTTTAATGCTTTCTTCCCGGGCAATGGCTTCTGCCATAAAGCCCATTGTCAGGGATTTTCCACTTCCCTGTGTATGCCAAATCACTCCGCCTCTGCGAGACGGAGTGCCCTCACCCTCGGTCCCTCTCCCACCGGGAGAAGGGGTTGGGGATGGGGGAGAGAAAGATAAAATTCTTTCCATTGCTTTTTTAACGGCAAAATATTGTTGGTATCTGCCTATCTTTTTAATGCCTTTGTCATACAGAATAAAATTATGAATCAAATCCAATAAGCGTTCAGGATTGGCTACAGAAAAGAGTAAAATATCCTGTGTTGTTAAATTGAATTTGTCGGTTAACCGCTGATGAATGCTTTCAGCCTGGGCTTTAGAAAAATATTCCGAAATTCTTCTTGGTGCCATTATCTTATGAATGACTTCTGAAGTCAGCGTTTTGTTTTTAATAGCGCTGATTGTTTCCTCCGAATATTTCTTTTCCCGCCAGCTGCTCCAGAATTTCTCAGGTGTTCCGTTCGTAGCATATTTGGCGTGACCCACTGCGCAACTCATCAGGATTTGTGCATACACATATAATTTTCGAATTCTGTCTTCCTGTTGATTTCGCAAATGTTGAGAAATAGCTTTTCTAATCGGGTCTTTGATGTCTTCCCGTTTATTTTCAATGACTGCCAAGGGAATTCCGTTTACAAACAGCACAATATCGGGTCTCAACTCCTTTTTTCCATCGGTTGTACTCACACTGAATTCTTCCGAAATATGAAAAACATTGTTCTCCCAATTTTTCCAGTCGATGTACTGCAAGGTATATTCTCTGCGGTTGCCTTCAATGGTTTGCTCCAAGGTAGTTCCCAAAGTCAGCAGTTCATAGATGTACTCCGTTGCCTGAGTGTAACCTGCATCAAAAGGAATTTCCTTTAATCGTAAAACGGCTTCATCAATATTGCTTTGCGTGAATTTCTCAGTTTGTGAAGAAGAAACCCTGACAATATTGATTTTTGCCAATTGCTCTTTGAGAATGGGTTCCAACAACACATTACCGGTACGCTGATAACGCAGTTCCATTGTTTCTTCTTTGCTCAAAAAAGTATAGCCTGCATTGATCAGCATCCGCAATGCAGGGATTTGAGAACTGTAATCTTCCTGGAAATTGAATTGTTTCATAATTTAAAGTTTTTCTTTGGGTTGTATTTAAAAACTTTCGTGACTCTCGTGATTTTCGTATTAATTTTTCTTCTAATCTTCATTCAGTCAATCCGGTAATTTGTTTGATAAAAATTCATCTATTTGACCGCCTATTTGACCGCCCTAATTAAATGTGTACATAGCTGAGTATCAATAATCCATATTACTTAATAATTTTATTTGACCACCTATTTGACCGCTTATTTGACCACCTTTAATCATTATCATTTTATTTGACCGATTTTGACCGATTATTTGACCGATTTTATTTTTGTTGCTTTTAACTCATTTTTTATATATTATTGATTATCAAAATATTGTTATTGGTTATTTGACTAATTATTTGACCGATTTTGATCGATTCTACATCGTTGTTTTATTTTGTTTTCCATATACTCCTGATTACTAATCTATTATTAATAACTCTAAAGTGGTCAAATTCGACCACTTATAACTGATTAACACTCCATACCTGTTTTTCATTACTATTGTTTTTAATGGCTTATAAATTATCATAATATGTAAATATTGTTTATATTTGCATTGTTCTTTACCCTTGGTAAGGAATCTACAAAGGTCTTGGACGTTGAACCCGAATCAACATTTAAAATTAATAAAAGGATTGGGCTTTTCCCGGTCGACAAAAAACCTTGGTCTGTAACTGAGGTTTTCTGTTTTTATGGAAACACATTATTCCTTTCTATTTTTGATTTAAGAATCTCATAAGCTCTATTATTTTGTTCTGGTCGTAAATATTGTAATCCAATTGGTCGGGCTACTAAATCCGCTAATTGTAATCCGGCAGAATTTGATTTTTTGTCAGCAAAAATTATCTCAAATTTTATTTCATCAAATTTGAAATTTTTCCAACCAACTCTAGGTTTTCCTCCGCAGATCCTTCTAAATTCGAGTTCTAATTCATTATCTTCTTTTTTTCCTCTCTTTTCAAAAACAAAATGAATTTCCTTGCCATCCTGCGAGTGATAACTTAGAAGTTTATATATTATTTCTAATCCAAATTGCATCCCAAGATTATATGGATTGTATGGGGAAGAATATTTTTTAATCAATTTCTCTTTATCAATAATCATTGAATAAATTTCAAAGGGAATTTTGTCAATTAGGACATTTATATCATTTAAGAATTCTTCTCTCATTTCTTTATTAGTCCTTAAGAAGCTAAAATCACCCTTTTGCTTTCTAATGTGTTGTTCGTGAAGAATCACTTGATCATGCCCGAAGTGCTTAAATTTGAACCCTTGAACCAATGGGACAGCCGTGTTAATATAATCGGTAATCTTAAATAGACAAAAAGACAAAACAAATATGGGATAATCTGAATCTATTCCACTAAGTCCATGATCTCCAGATTCATCTACATATATTATATAATCTCCTTTTTCCATCATTCATTATTCGTTATTTATTCAAACCAACCTCTTCTCCCCCGTCAACAAAACCTGCATCAACCCTTTTTTCTGAATTTTCATTGCTTCCAATTTTTGCTCTAAAAGCTCTATTTCCTTGTCTGCTGTGCTTAATACTTCTGCAATGGCGGTTTGTTCTTCGAGAGTGGGAATCTTGACTTTTGTGTTTAGAAACTCTGTGGGATGTAATCTTTTAGACCCAGTTCCAGTAGTACTATTTTCCATTCGTTCATAAAAATCTTTTCTACTTATTAAAAAGAAAATAAATGAATGGTTAATCTTTTCATTTATATCAAATGAAGGTATATCAGAAGTGGTTTCATAATTATGATATTTTTCGGGAATTATACCTAAAGAACCATTGTGGAAGTTTTGTTTTCCATAAATAAACTGTCCTGCTTTTCTTACATAAAATTGAGTAGAATCGGCTTCTGTTCCTCTAATCTCCCGTTTATCTAAACCTTCAAGGTGTAATCTGACACTAATTCTTTTATCTTTATTATTGTATTTTGATTTAATTTTACTTTCAATGAAATATTTTCCAAGCTTCACCTCTTTCCACCCTTTCAACCAATCTTCTTCATTTTCCACTCTTATTAATTGTCCATTTTCAATTTTCATTTGTCCATTGAAAAGCTGCTGCATCAACCCTTTTTTCTGTTGTTTTTTGGCTTCAATCAGGGTAGAAAGTTTTTCAATGCCATTGTCCCAGGTGGAAAGACACGCTGCAATGGATTTTTGTTCTTCTATAGGTATTTCATAAAATTTTAAAGACTTTAAATCATCAAGCGTGATTCCTTTAACCGTACTTCCATTCCCTAATGACTCTATATACTTTTCATTTTTATTGAACCAATGAAACAAAAAATCTCTATTTAAATTTTTTTTGGGAAATATTGCTTTTAAATCTTGATTAATTGCGACATCCACTTCATAAATACTTACCTTACCTAACCCCATTCGAGTTGCCGTAATTAGGGTTTTTGCTGGTATAAGATTACTTGCGCTATTTTTCAAACCTTTCTCTGTAATATATTCTTGAGTTCGTAATGGATTAAAAGTTGCAAAATCTTTTACTGTAACCCAAGGTATTTCCCCATTCCAATAACTTTCATTTGATCGGCTTGGCGTTCCCCCTCCAACTATTTTATCTAAAAAATCTCCTAATTTTTTCACCTCCCAATCCTCCGGAATAATTCCAATAGAAGTTTTTTTGTAACCGGGTTTTACTTGCCCTGAGGCTCTCGAATGGGTGTTTATTTTTTCAGTCATAGTTTTTTTTATTTAAATGGGTCATTTCGGCTCACTTCGACTCCGCTCAGTGGCCGAAACCGGGTCCTGAGCGTAGTCGAAGGGCAGGTTTCACGGTCGATAATTTTTATAATGTGTTTCATTCATGCATTCCGCAGCTTTTTTCAATTCTTCATCCCAACCATTAATCAATGCCTCTTTCTTTTTTCTGCTCCAGCCTTGTATTTGTTTTTCTCTGTAAAAAGCGGTGTCAATTCTGTCATGTTCCTCATAATAGACTAATTTGACGGGTAATCTTTTTTTCGTATGATTTGCACCTTCACCTGCCTGATGCTGTTCTAATCTTCTCTCCAAATCTTTTGTGCTGCCAGTGTAATAACTATCATCAGAACAAAGTAGTATGTATGTGTATCCTTTCATGGTTTTTTAATTTAAATGGGTCATTTCGACTACGCTCAATGACCGGTAACTGCTACGCTCAATGACCGGTAACTGCTACGCTCAATGACCGGTAACTGCTACGCTCA
>CAYFWH010000034.1:13380-19511 GCA_964346785.1 uncultured Weeksellaceae bacterium
ATGACAGAGTTCCGAGCCCTGAGCGGAGCCGAAGGGCGGATTGGCTCAGGAACCACGGAGTCGAAGGGCAACCGGTCATCATCCATCGCAAATCCTTTGATGATGTATTCATGAAGGATATTGGTTGCCCATTTTCTAAATTCTATGGCTCGATGTGAGTTTACTCTGTATCCTACGGCAGTTATGGCTTTTAGATTATAGTATTTAGTAATATATGTTTTCCCATCTTCGGCAGTATGTCGGAAATCCCGACATACTGAATTTTCATTCAATTCGCCATCTTCAAATATCCGTTTTAAATGCTCAGTTATGGTGCTTCTACCTTTTTCAAAGAGTTCTGCTATTCGTTTTTGGGTCAACCACAAAGTTTCATCATGAAAATAAACATCAATGTTTATTTTACCACTGTTTGTTGTAAATAAAACAAAGTTGTTGAACTCCTGAAGTTCGTTGCTTTTTGGTGTTATATCTTTCTTTTTTGCCATACTATTTTTTTATTGGATTCATGCCATTATTGTATAAGTTGCTGTTTTATGCCATTCTACATTTTCATTAATCGCATATCCTTTTATGATATAGTCTCTTAATCGTTCCGTTGCACAAATTCTGAATTGGGTCGCGTTGTAACTATTAACACGATATCCGACCGCAATGATGGCATCGAGATTATAGAAATTGGTCAAATACTTTTTACCATCTGAGGCAGTTATTCGAATTTTTCGAATAACTGAATCTTCAGTCAGCTCTCCTGAACTAAAGATTTCCTTCAAATGGTAGTTAATCGTGTTTACCTCCACATCAAAGAGTTCCGCCAATTTCTTTTGGGTCATCCAAAAAGTCTCCTCCTCAAATCGGATTTCGACTTTCACATTCCCCTGCGGAGTGGTGTATAATATGATTTCAGACTCTTTCATTTCTTACTTTTTATTAATGATGAATGATAAATGGAAAAACTCTTTCCTATACTTCATAACTCATAATTCAAAACTCTAACTTCTCCATATACTTCCTCATTTCATCCTGTACTTCTGCCAATTCTTTCTCCAAGTCATTTATTTCATTGGCTACAGCTTTTATATCCACCGGTGGTTCCGGTTCAAATGTGTCCACATATCTTGGAATATTCAGGTTGAAATCGTTTTCTTTGATTTCTTCAAAAGTGGCTACATAACTGTATTTATCTTCCAAAACTCCGGGTTTCAAATCTTCTGAAATAAATTTTTCATAAGTAGAAACCACTTTTTTGATATCCTCTTCCCGCAATACATTCTGATTGGTTCCGCTTTTGAAATGCTGGCTGGCGTCAATGAAAAGGACACTTCGACTCCGCTCAGTGTCCGTGTCATTACGAGGGCTGAGCGTAGCCGAAGCCCGTTTTTTATTAAAAATCATAATGGCAGCAGGAATTCCCGTTCCGAAAAATAAATTGGACGGCAAACCGATTACGGCTTCCAACAAATTTTCTTCAATCACCTGCTGACGGATTTTACCTTCTGAACTTCCCCGGAACAAAACTCCGTGCGGAACAACCACACCTACTTTTCCGGTTCCTTCTTTTGCGGATTCAATCATGTGGCTTACAAATGCCCAGTCTCCACGGCTGACAGGCGGAAGTCCGCGCCAAAACCTGTTGTAAGGATCATTGGCAGCTTCTTCGCTTCCCCATTTCTTTAACGAAAAAGGTGGATTAGCAACTACCACATCAAATTTTTGAAGCGTAGTGGAATTGGCTAAATGTCTTGGATTTCGGATGGTGTCACCCCAGCGGATATTGGCATTGTCAAAATTATGCAGAAACATATTCATCACTGCCAAAGCCCAGGTACTGCCGTTATTCTCCTGACCATAAATGGCAACGTTTCGGCTTCGCTCAACGCTGGCGTTTCGGCTCCGGGGTTCCTGAGCTGAGTCGAAGGACTCAACGCTGGCATTCTTACTTCCTACCTGTTTTGCTGCCTTGATTAATAAAGAACCAGAACCACAAGTCGGGTCGTAAATTTCGGAACCTTCTTCCCCTTTTGTCAGCATTGCCAACAACAATGATACTTCAGAAGGTGTAAAGAATTCACCTGCTTTCTTACCTGCATCACTCGCAAAATTGGCTATCAGATATTCATACGCATCTCCGATAATGTCTTTTTTATCAAGGTGAGAAGGTGTTAAATCCAATTTGCTAAAATCAACCAATAATTGTTTTAGTCTTGCGTTTTTGTCTTTTTCACTCCCAAGGTTGGAACTGTTGAAGGAAATATTTCTAAAAACCCCCGAACCGCTTTCACTGGTCAGCTTCTTCCGGTTGGCTTCTTCTAAATCTGCCAGGGCTATATCAATTAGCGAACCGATGTTCGGCTCATTCCTGTTTTCATACAAAAAGTCGAAAGTGCTTTTTTCGGGAATGATAAAGCGTTCTGCCTGCATTGCCCTTTCAATCCGGTCTTTATTTCCGTCATATTGTTCGGCATACTTCTTTCGTTTCTCTTTGTTGACATCGCTGATGTATTTGATAAACAACATCACCAAAATATAATCTTTGTATTGAGAAGGGTCAATCACTCCCCGAAAAGTATCACAGGCATTCCATACCGTGTTGTAAATATCCGTTGTTTGTATTTTGCTCATAATTTTCAAATTAATAATGTACAGTTAACAATTTATAATTAACAGTGTACATCTATGTTATTATCTCAATTTTTGTTTTTTGTCAAACACTATTGTTAGCTATTAATGATGACCATTGCTCATTGCTCATTGTCCATTGTTCATTGTTCATTGTTCATTGTTCATTGTTCATTGTTCATTGTTCCTTGTTCCTTGCTCATTGTTCATTGTTCATTGCTTTTTTACTGGATTTAATAATTGAAATTAATAATCTTAATATTTCCTTTAAATCTGCTGTAAGGTTTTTAAATAATTCCTCGTCTATATTTTTGAATGGATTAATAATTCTAACCAGTATTCCGTTTCATTGGCCTCTTTTAAAGCAATTGATAGTTTATGAATGAAATCTGCTTTGCTTTCTGCATATTCCGCCTCCCTGACATTTGCACCAATTGAAGTACCACTTTTTAATATTTGATTTCCTATGACAAATTCTCGTTTTTCTGAAAGTTCTTTTTCCAGTTGAATAATCTTCAATGCAAAATCAAAGGATTTATTTTTAATCACATTTTCTTTCATAATCGTTCATTCCTAATTGATCATTATTAATTGTCCATTGCTCATTGTTCATTGTTAATTAATTCAAATAATAGGGTTTGGTAATACATTTCTTTTTTTTGTGCAATCTTCAAGAGTAAAGATTGCTCTTTTTGTTGGATTTTATAAAAATCGATAATTTTCTGTTGTGTTTCTTTATTTGGAAGATTGATTTTCAATTCTTCTAATTTCTCTACGCTAATGTATGGTAAGATAGCACCTAACATCATTTTTTGAAAATTCTGTTGAGTCTTAAAATGATTTAAGGTCCAGGACAGGAAATCAGAATTCACTTTTCTGTTATCCGGTTTGATAATCACAAAAGCATTTGAAGCAATAAATTTTTCTTTTCCGAAAGGGGGTAGGGTGTAAGCGTTAAATTTAATCCGGGTGGAAAATAAAATATCTCCCTCCTTCATAATGTATTTAGGCTTTACAGTACCGGGATCGATTTTAGTCAAACATCCGATAAAATTCAAATCATCATCAAAATCTTTGAATCCTAAATAATTACCTATCTGATTATCCGTGTATTCAGATGGTCTGATGTGTACTCCCGGTTGTATTTCTGCTATGTCTTTTAACCTGACTTTCATTCTATTGAAATCCAATATGAATTCAAAGATAGGCTAAATTATTATTAAATAATTAAATTACTCAATATAAACACAAATAACTTGTAAATAAACAGACTTTAATCTCTTGCATCAAACCTTTCTTTGAATTTATAAAACTCTTTGCCCTGAGAATGAGTTGGAATTATCTTTTTTTAATCAGTTTTTTTCTAAATACCAACAACGACAGGATTGTTGTTGAATTTAAAATCAGTAAAGTTGAATTCCAATTCTTTGCTTTGCATAAATCTTTTCCGTTAACCAAGGAAAAACAATCTCCGGGGGTTTCAACTTCATACTTCAAACTAACTCCAAGATTAATAAAAGTTAAAATGAGAATCACCAAAATCAAAAATAGAATTATAATTACAGCATAGAAATAAAAAAAGATTTCATTCTATTCCAATTCCTTTAAAATTCCACTCTCTCTCCTGTTTTCATTCCCTGAGATTTTGCCAGGGCACCACAAAGATTAAAGAGCATTCTCGCTCCCACATTTCCATCCCAGTCATCGTCTTCTCCGGGAGCTATTTCCACCAAATCAAATCCAATGATTTCTTTTCCCGAATTTGCGAGAGTCGTTAATAAATAAGCCGCCTGCTCAAAAGATAATCCACCCGGAACCGGCGTTCCTGTATTCGGACAATACCACTGATACAGCGAATCAATATCAAAACTCACATGTACTTTTTGAGGGAGTTCAGAAATGATTTGATCGCATTGATTTTTCCAGTTTTGTCCTTCGAATTGATCTTTTTTCAAATCCGCATCCGAAAAGACTTTAATTCTGCCCTCCGAATTTTTGACCACTTCCAATTCTTCTTCACAAAAATCCCTGATTCCCACCTGAACCAGTTTTTTAAGTTGAGGAATTTCGAGTGCGTTGTACATAATTGAAGCATGTGAAAAAGTAAATTCCTCGTAAGCTTTCCTCAAATCCATGTGTGCATCAAAGTGAAGGATTCCAAAAGTTTCGTGTTTTTGTGCATGTGCTTCATAAAAACCGAGTGGTGTTGAGTGATCACCACCAAGCAATCCAACCGCTTTCCCCTGATTGAGCCAGTGAAGTACTCTTTCCTTTACTTCATCTTTCATCGTCCTGCAATCCCGATTGATTCTGAACAAATCATTTTTCAATTTTTCGGAATCAAAAATATTTTTCCCTTCTTCCTGAGCTTTGATTATCGGTTCTGCTAATTTTTTCAGAAGATTGCTTTGTGCTCTCCAAAAAGGAGTTTCATCGTCAAGATAAATTCCGAGTTTCCATAATTCAGGATATTCCTGATGATTAAGATCAACCTGAAAAGAAGCTTCAAAAACTGCTTTATCACCATTAGAAGTACCCGAACCATAGCTTACGGTAACTTCCCACGGAACAGGAACAATAATAATCTCGCTCTGCTCTGCCGAAAAAGGCAGTCCATAAAGTGTTCCGCCACTCAGTCCGGGCTGATTCGGGTCAAAATTGTCAATAATTTGCTGTTTGTTCATTCTTTTATTCTGTAATTAGTTCATTATTAAAAAACAATCACATAGAAAGTCCGGGAATCGGTGGCAAGCTTTCTCTGGCTGTCTTTTTTGCTTCTTCAACCGCATTTTTCTTAACTTTACCCAATGCTTTATTAAGCGTAACCACCAGTGTATCTTCAAGTTGTTCTTTATCCGCAAGCAATCCGGGTGCAATCTGAATATCTTTGATTGTTGCAAGTTCGGTCAGACTGATTGTCACTGTACCGTCAGAAGAAGTTTCTGTAAAACTATTGCTGTCGAGTCGTTCTTTTAGCTCTTCAAAATTCTTTTGGGCAGATTGTAATTTGCCCATCATGTCCATTAAATTTCCAAACATAATTTATCAATTAAATATATTAACAACATTTCCGTTTCTCACTGCCTGATAAGTTCTTGGCGACCTGTCGGCAACTGTCAGCGGTTGTCCGGTCAATAAAATCCATTCGGCTCCATCCTGCGGGCAAAACATTTTTATATCTTCAATGACTTCGAGGGTCGTATCCGGTCCGGGACAAAGGTGTGGCGCATTTCTGTCATAAGCTTTATATCCACTGTTGGTTTTCACAAGAATCAATCCCCTTGAACCACTTCCGGTTCCGCCGACATAAGTCCAGCCACGGGTTTCAACCTGACTGTAAAGCGGTAAATCTATATTGACAGAAACCGTAATCGTATATTCCGGATTACAACTCTTTTGACCATCGTCATCACTGCATCCCAACATGAAAAAAAGTGAGATAAGTAAGACCATTCCTGATTTAAAAATATTCATTTTTATTATTTCAATTAAAATTCTTAAATTTGCACTGATAG
>CAYFWH010000035.1:0-19179 GCA_964346785.1 uncultured Weeksellaceae bacterium
TGGATAATAATCACTTTTCTTGAAAGTCATATCTATAAAATTTAAAGTTGACTTTCAAGGTCTGATTTTATTTAATATTTTTATTATGGATTAAGCTTTTAAAAGAGTGAATGCTACCGAAGGTTTAGTTCAACAAACAGTTTGCCGCAAGGGCGGGAATTGTTTAAAATTCAGCAGTCGGTTTTCTTTGGACGCAAAAGCCACAAAACCGTTATGGGCAAGTAAAAGGATTTGCGTAGAAAAGCTTATAATTATTCATTTTCATATCTTTGTCAAGGAGCGGAATATTACAAAATGGGCAAGGCAATCACACAAAATAGCGAGTATAAACATTGGGCGGAATTTATTGCCACCAAAATAAAATTGGCTCAAACAAATGCAGCTGTTAAGGTAAATGCAGAAATGCTTGCCTTGTATTGGGAACTGCGAAGCTATCACGAACACAAAAAATTAAATATAAAACAAGTGAGTAAATCAATATTTATTTTAATGAGTGTATTTGCATTGTCAGCTTACAACAATTCAAAAAATGGTTCTACCCATAATAAAAATTTAAAAATTCAATTAAAAAGATGATTTATAAAATTTCAAATGACCAAAAAGTCGGTAATGCACATATAAAAATATTGTATCCCGGTAAAGCGATTGGAAATAAAGCTGACACAGGATTAGGGCCAATCGGAAGAATTGACCATGCTAATATTCCGGGGAATATAACCATCAAAATGCACCCGCATATCAACGATGATATTCTTTCCTATTTCAGAACGGGATTTGCAGAGCATATTGATTCCGAAGGTTTTCGTGCAAAAATTTCCAGAAATAAGTTAATGCTAATGAAAGCAGGTAAAATCTTTCATCACGAAGAACATATGCCTGAACCATTGGAAGGATTACAAATTTTTATCCGCCCGGAAGTTAAGGATGATGTTCCTGAAGTTAGCTTTCGCGATTTAGAAGAAACTGACAGCTTTGATAAATGGCGGCTAATTGCTTCACCCAACGAAAATAGTCAGTTAAAATTCACGAGTGAAACCTGGATTTACGATGTTACTTTGACAAATGAAAAAGAGATCATCCTTCCTGATTTAGACAAAGAGAAAATGACAGGATTGTTGTATATATTTCATGGAGAATTAACAGTAAATAAGGATTTAAACTTAAAAAAAGGCGAATCAATTGTTTTCAAAAACGAAGACTTGAACATCCAAGCCACTGAAACTTCTGAAATGGTATTATTTGTTGTAAATGAAAATTCGACTTATTTTGACGGAGGTATGTACAGTGGAAATCAATTTTAACAGCTACTAACAGCTGCAGAATGATTGAACCATGAATACAATTACAACTAGTTTGATTTTATTTTTTGTAGCAATTGCATTTGTTGCAACACTCATTTCCGGACTAATCAAACTTATTTTCTTCTTCAAACAGAAAGACACATACAGACATATTTTGAAATTCGGGCTTTTGGGCGAGTTGGCAGGAATAGTAATATTGTTTATAGT
Source organism: uncultured Weeksellaceae bacterium (assembly GCA_964346785.1). Taxonomy (GTDB): domain Bacteria; phylum Bacteroidota; class Bacteroidia; order Flavobacteriales; family Weeksellaceae; genus Moheibacter. Next base: position 1,509 of record CAYFWH010000035.1, read on the forward strand.
ATGGTTATTATACCGACAAGGATTTAATAATTTGGCTGAACCTGAAACTTTCATTGCCATTCCGGTTTACTCAATGTTGATCGGACAGTTAACCGGACTAATTATAATATTTCATCGCCGACAAAAAATCAAATCGGAACAGACTAAGCAATAGAAGACACATTGTGATAACTAAAATTTGGTTTTAATCACCATTGGTAAAACTGATGTATTAACCTAACAAGAACTCTTCATTATTTGTGATATGACGGAAAATCTGCAATGTGATATTGTTTTTTTGAACTGATTAAAATTTACACAAAAACTAAGAGCTGAAAATATCCATTAAGATAAATTATAGAACAACGATTGATAAAAAAACCAACTCCATATTAGTAATTTGTAAATACTTTTTTTTAAATTTGGGAATTGGCGTTTCTTTTATAAAATTACAGTCTGTAACTTTTTCTGAAATTTAATGCGTCAGTTAATTGTAATTTTTTACAATTAAATAATTTTCTAATCTACTAAAATAAAAGTCATGAAACGATTTAAAAACAAAATTGAGGTATCCGGTTTGAATAAATTCAAAGTGGTGATACTTCCTCTGGTAATTTTCTTACTCATTCCATTTTCAGTCAGTAATAAGCGTGTTGAACAGAATACAAATACGGTTACAGCCAGGTCTGATATTGATAAAATTGTCGAACAGGAAATCATTCACGGAAACCTTGTGGGATTGGCTGTAAGTGTTGTAAAAGATGGAAAAGTAATTCATCAAAAGTCTTATGGTTTTACTGATTTGGAGAAGAAAACTCCTTTTACAAATTCAACTGTTTTCAGATGGGCGTCAATTTCCAAGGTGATTACCGCAGTTGCTGCCCATCAGCTGATTGAAGACAAAAAACTTAATCTTTCCGACAGAGTGAGTGACAAAGTCAGTTACTGGCGAGAAGAAGTTGCCCCGAATCAGGAGTTAAACCTTCCGGGAGAGTTGCCCAAAAATACTATAACAGTAAGACAATTGTTGTCGCACAGAAGCGGTATTCGTCATTATGAAGAATATAAAACGAGTAAGTACACAAGTTCAGCATCAGGTAACTGGAACCCTAAACAATCGGTTAATGTATTCAAAGACGGCTCTTTAAAATTCGACCCCGGAACTGATCATAATTATACTACATTTGGCTATAATCTATTGGGTGCTGTTGTTCATGAAGTGGGCGGTGGCTTTGACAGCCATGTTAACTCAAGAATTAAGAACAAATTGGGTTTAACCTCTTTGACTCATAATTCTGCCAAAGGCATCAAGGGATACGACAAGCTTTGTGATGATATTTTGGTAAACACAGACGGCAGTAAAATAATTTCTAAAGTTCCGGGAGGTGGTTACCTGTCAGATATCAAAGATTTAAATAAGTTTATGATGGGTTTAATGGATGGTAAATTGCTTGATGACACTTCCAGATTATGGAAAGAAAATATTAGCGCTAACGGCGGTTACTCTTTGGGTGTTAGAAGAGTTGTAAAAGGCGGTCAACTTTTTGTTGAACATGGTGGTGCACATAGTGACATGAGAACAAAAATGATTTTCAACACCACCAAAAAGGACGGAATTGTCATTGCTGTTAACGGAGGGAATTATGCCAATTTCACAATGAATAGGATAATTGACAGGATCGCTAATGCTGCCGGAATTTATAGCTTGAACAGCACTATTTATCCCTATCAATATTCATATAAAAAAGGAGAAAAATCGTGTAATCATCAAAATTTTGCAGTACTGCATTATTCTGAGGATAACGATGTCGTTTTAAGACGGGGATATAGCAATGATGCTTTTGGAGATGAATGGCGCAGATTGTCTGATGCAGGTTATGTATGCGTTAACTTTGAGACCTATTTATCAAATCACAAACGGGTGTGGGACGGGATTTTCAAAAAACAACACGGTGGTCAGCAGGCAATGTGGAGGAACTTTGATTCTGATAGCTTCCACAATAAATGGGAAGAGATGAGTAAAAAAGGATATCGTTTGATAGATTTAGAAACCTATACGAATGGGTCAAAAAGGCTTTATGCCGGATTGTTTTTACCCGGCAAAGGAAAATATGCAATGTTCAGAGGATATTCAACAGATAATTTTGGTGCCAAACGCGAAGAGTTGGCAAAAAAAGGTTATAAACTGATAGATATTGAAGTATATCTTGAAAAGGATCAGCTGAAATGGTGTGGGGTATGGGTTGAGGGTGAAGACGGTTTGCTGAACAGAAATTATAATACAAAGGAATTTGAAGAACTTGTTGAAACCCGAAAAAAGAATGATTGGAATTTGATAGATGTAGAAACTTATATGGTAGGCAAGGAGAGAAAATGGGCAGGCGTCTGGGAAAAAAGTAAAAATCTACAAGTATTTAAAAACCAATATGTGCATGACAGTATATTTTCTAACTCAATGAATACTTATATTATCAAAAATATGATTCTTACTTCGTTTGGAAGGTATTAACTGATTCGGATTTAAAATTTGATTTATCAGTTTGTATGAAATCGTCTAAAAATTAAAAATCATCAACCAGCTACATCAGGATATGAGCAGCCGACCAGCTGAAATTCCTTGCATTCAAACCTTCGCCGGTCAACGGATGATAGTTTTCATAAATCGGCGCATCACCTGTCAATCCTTTTGAATTGTAAATCAATTTTTTGGTTAGATCGTTTGCTTCTTTTTCAAAACCGTAATTTCTCAAACCGACGATGCCAAAATAAACCTGGTCTAACCACACCGGACCGCGCCAGTATCCTTTCTGCGGATTGAATTCAGGATTGTCGATGGCAAGCGTTCCCAATGGTACTTTTGAATTGAATTTCATAGGATTGATCATTTTTCTCATCACAGTGCTCGACTGCTCTGCGGTTGCAACTTCTGACCAAAGCGGAATCCAAGATTCAGGGCCTTCTGTGTGTATAAATTCATCTGATTCCAATTTTCTGTCAAAAAAGAATTTTTTATCGGTATCGTAAAAATGATTTTGAATTTTCTCTTTTAACTCTGCAGCTTGATTTGTGAATTTTTCAGCCTCTGATTTATTTCCGGTCAGCTCAGCCAGTTTTGATAAATAAATCTTCTCGGCATATAAATAAGCATTCAAATCGACACTTTCCTGATTCAGCGACCACGCATTTTCATTGTTTTTGACCATAATCGAATCATCAAAACGAACCGCATTGTCCATACCGCTTTCCCATTTTGCTGCAACCAAAGTTCCGTCTGTCGAACCATATTCGCACAAACCATTTTGGTCGTGGTCACGGTTTTGATTCCACCAGTTATGGTAAGTCACCAATTTCGGATACATTTCTTTTACAAAATTGATGTTTTCTGTATTTTCATAAACTTTCCAAACTGACCAGGCAGCAAGCGGTGGTTTGGTGTCGCGCCAGTTATTTTCTTTTTGGTTGTAATAAATACAATCCGCTACCATACCGTGTTGGTCTTGATAATCAAACATCGAACGGATGGTATTTTGAGCAAGCTCTGAATCAAAAAGACTGATTCCAACCGCTTGTTTCCAACTGTCCCAACTCCAGAAACCATAAAAACCCTGATAAGAAACCGATGGAAAAATTCCGTCGGTATGCAAATCTCCGGCAGCCGACCGCCAGTTTGTTACAAGTGTTATGATAGATTTTACAGCCAGATTTTTTTGAACTTCATCAAGGTGAGCAGCTTTTGAAATATAGTTTTTGATATATGTATTCCAACGGTTTTCATTGGCTTGAAATTCCTTTGAAAAATTCTGTGAAGATGAAATTAAAACCGGGAAATCTTCTGCAACTGCATCATTTTGAAAACTGTAAATATGTGAATAAACCAAGGTAACCGCTTCAAAAGAAGGGATTTTAAATTCACCCAAATCAGCAAAATAAGATTGATTGACTAAATTAATTTCTGATTTTCTGTCAAATTCAATTTCAAAATAACCTTCAGTATCTTTCAGGTTATAAATCACTTTATTTTGGTCTTTTTCTAATTTTCCGACAGGAATAAATTCGCCCGAAAAACCAATTTTGAAATTTCTTGTCTGACCCGACATATTCAGAACCTCTGTCTGAATCATTGATTGACGGTTACTTACAAAAATCAGTCTTTGACGGATTCTCAACCCGTCCAAATCATATTGTTGTTCAGCCATTCCGGGATAATAATTTGAGTAGGATTCGGCTTTTGAAAAATCGAGTTCTTTTCCATTTTCTTTCAGCACCAATTTTGATGCGGTTTTTGAAATCCACTGACCTGACAATTCCATAACCAAAGGTCCGGCAAAACCGCCGTAATCATTTTTCTCTTTTGGAAAAGAATATGCATGCCAAGCACCCAAATCACTGAATACATTGTAATTAACATTCTTAGAATCAGTGATTTCGATTTTCAAATCAAGGAGATTCTTCAAATCTTCCCGTTCAAAAGTTTGTGCATTGAGATTAATTCCAAAAATTAAAATCAATGTCAAAGTATAAAATTTTGACATAACCGTGAATTTACCCGAAAGTTACGATTAATTGTAATTCCTTTCACCAAAAATCAGACTGCCTACCCTGATCAGATTACTGCCTTCTTCTATCGCCATCTGATAATCTCCGCTCATACCCATCGAAAGGATTTCGAGTTCAGGAAAATGGTTTTTGAAATAATCGAAATAATTTTTAAGCTCCGCAAACTCTTTTCTCACCTGCTCCATATCATCAGTGAATGTTGCCATTCCCATCAACCCTTTGACTCTGACAAAAGGATATTCGGTTTTGCAGTAATTCAAAATCTTCTGGGCTTCTTCTTTTTCCATCCCTGATTTGGTGTCTTCTTCAGCAATTCTGATTTGCAAAAGACAATCGATTATCCGGTCATTTTTCACAGCTTGCTTATTGATTTCATTCAGTAATTTTTCTGAATCCACACTGTGAATCAAATGAACAAATTCGGCAATATATTTCACCTTATTTCGCTGTAAATTTCCAATCAAATGCCAGCGAATGTCTTCTGGCAACTGCCCGTATTTTTCGGTGAGTTCCTGTACTCTGTTTTCTCCAAAATCTCTGTGTCCGGCATCATAAAGGGTTTGAATATCCTCTATGGGCTTAGTTTTAGAAACTGCTACCAGTTTCACATGTTCAGGAATTGAATTTTGAATTTCCTTTAATTGATCGGCTATACTCATTCTTTCAATTGAAATATGGTTAAACCACTCAGAGGTTTGGGCTCAATGTAAGTGCTTTTTGGCGGCATTTTTAATCCCATATCTGCAATTTTCTCCATATCGGTCGAAATTACCGGATAAAAGAAAAAGCCGGCTTTGTATTTTCCGCTGTCCACCTGTTCCTTCAATTCGAGTACGCCGTCTATATTTCCGGTTCCGCAAATAAAACCAAGTCTTTCGTCATCTCTTGAATTTTGAATATTTAGAATCGGTTTCAGAATAATTTCCTCAAACAGATAAGTATCCAGTTCAGAAAGTCCTTCAACGGTCAGCGCTTCTCTTTTTACATATAAACTATAAAATTTATTGTCGATGTAGAGTCCGAGATAATGCTTTTTGGGAGGAAAGAATACAACATCTTCCCGTTCACCTATTTCAAAATTTTCAGATAATTTCTCAAGGAATTCTTTGGTTGTCAATCCGTTCAAATCTTTCACCAAACGATTAAAATCCTTAATTATCAATTCTTTATCAGAAACAAGCATTGCTAATGTGTAATTGATGTCATCATTTTCATCTGCTTCGCTGTCCCTTTTTCTCATTTCGGTTGTGTAAGCAAGCGAACTTTCCATCCTGTGGTGTCCGTCAGCTATGTACAACGATTCATTTTTTTCGATTGAATCTTTGATTTGAAGCATATTCAACCGATTTTCAATCTTCCACAACTCATGGGTATTTCCTTCACTGTCTTCGAATGAAACAATCGGTAGTTTTTTCATTTCATGATCCATCAGCAAATCCACTCTTTGATTTTGCGGGTAAGTCAGCAAAACCGGTTCTGCATGAAAATGGATGTTGAGCAGATAATTTGCAAAAAGCTCAACTCTTTTGGTCAAAGTTTCTTCATGTTTTTTGATTGCTCCCTTTTTGTAATCTTCCATACTCACGAGTCCAATCAGGCCTTTTACTTTTTCTCCATCCGGCTTTATCAGATGATAAATATAGTATGCTGATTTATCTTTTTCAGCATCGGAACTATTTAGAAAATCAAGAAAATTTTGTCTTACTTTCGAATGTCTTTCTTCAATACTCAAATCGGTATCTTCCCAGGTGGGTTTAATGAAATGCAGAAAAGAATGCGGATTTTCCGTAAGAACTTTTTTCAAAGTTTCATCATTATAGCTATCAACACTTTTGGTTGAAAAAAAGCCCGCAATTTCATTTACGGGTCTTATTCCTTTAAAGGGCTTAAACTGAGGCATGCTGCAAATTTACAATTTTTTTACTTACCGGGCTCAAATCACGACAACTCAATGATTTGTTCTGCCAGTTCAATTCCAATTCTGTCTTGCGCTTCAACTGTACTACCGGCAAGATGCGGCGACAATGACAATTTATCATTCATCAGCAAATGAAGCGAAGGTTTTGGTTCTTCTTCAAAAACATCTAATGCCGCACCGAGTAATTTCCCGGATTCAATTGCATTGAGCAATGCTTTTTCATCAACTACTCCTCCTCTGGCAGTATTGATCAGAACTGAATTGTCTTTCATTTTATTAATTTCGGCTTCACCGATGATATAATTGTCTTGTGACGGTACATGAAGCGTGATAATATCACTGTTTTTGAGTAATTCATCCATTGATTTCATATCGAAATGAAAAGATAATTTTCTTCCGTCAAAAAATTCAAGCTCCACATCTGCTTCGGTCAAAAATGCATCAAAACCAATTACGCTCATACCGAGTGCTACTGCATTTTTGGCAACGGCACGGCCAATTCTTCCAAAACCAATAATTCCGATGGTTTTACCTCTTAATTCATAGGCAGTACCAAATTCTTTCTTCAAATCTTTGAAATTACTGTCACCTTCCATCGGCATTCTGCGGTTGGACTGATGCAGATTTCTGTAAATCGACATAGCATGTGCAATCACCATTTCACCCACAGAATCAGATGATGCTCCGGGCGTATTGATCACTTTCACACCTTTTGATTTGGCGTATTCAACATCTATATTATCCAGTCCGACTCCTCCTCTGCCGACAATCTTCAGCTGAGTTGCATCAATGAGATCCTGTCTGACTTTTGTTGCACTTCTCACCAGCAAAACATCTATACTGTTTTGATTGATATAGTCAGCAAGTTGTTCCTGTGGTACTTTTAATGTGATTACTTCAAAGCCTTTTTCTTTAAGTAAATTCACTCCTTCAGCAGACATTCCGTCGTTTACCAGTATTTTCATTAATTTATTTTTTTAATTAAAATCAGTTGAATTAACCAAATTTTTGTTCAAATTGTTTCATCACATCAACCAGAACCTGAACACTTTCTATTGGCATTGCGTTGTACATACTCGCACGGTAGCCACCTACAATTCTGTGCCCTTTCAGGTTTACAATTCCGGCATCTTTCCACAATTTATCAAACTCATCTTTCAAATCTTCGTTGTTCAGCACAAAGGTTGCATTCATTTCTGAACGATCCTCAACAGCAACCGGTCCTTTGAACATTCCGTTTCTGTCAATTTCGCCGTACATCAACTCTGCTTTTGCTTTGTTTCGCTTTGAAATCTCAGGAATTCCACCCAGATTTTTCAACCATTCCAAATTACACATAGCACCATAAATCGCCATTACAGACCAGGTGTTAAAAGCACTTTCCTTATCTATATGCAACTGATAATTCAAATAATTCGGAATATCTCTTCCGGTTTTTCCCAAAATATCTTTTCTGATTATGGTCACCGCATTTCCTGCCGGTCCCATATTTTTTTGAGCTCCGCCATAAATCAAATCAAACTTTGACACATCTACCGGTTTACTTAAAATATCTGATGACATATCGCAAACCAACGGAACAGTAGTTTCAGGAAAAGATTTCATTTGAGTTCCGGCAACTGTGTTGTTTGAAGTACAGTGAAAATAATCTGAATCAGCCGGTATCTCATATTCTTTTGGAATGTAACTGTATTTTTTATCTTCAGAAGACGCAACGACAGTAACTTCTCCCATTCTTCTCGCCTCCTTAATTGCTCCGGTTGCCCAAACGCCAGTGTCAAGATAAGCAGCCTTACCTCCTTCTTTTTTCATCAGATTAAAAGGTAGCATTACGAATTGAAGAGACGCTCCACCCTGAGTGAAAATCACTTCATGGCTGTCCGGGACATTCATGAGGTCTTTGACAAGTTGAACGGTTTTGTCAAGAAACTCTTTGGCATCAGGTCTTCTGTGGGAAATCTCCATCAGCGACAAACCTGAGTTATTGAAATTCAAAATTGCCTGAGCTGTTCTTTCAAAAACTTCCTGAGGCAGAATGCAGGGACCTGCACTGAAATTATGGATCTTCATATTGTATTTTTTAAGTTTTATTGTTTAATCTTCGTTATGCATTAAAGCCTGTTTTTGAAGTAGTCTTTCATCGCTTTCAACATGATCATCATCCGGGATACAACAATCTACAGGACAAACCGCAGCACACTGCGGCTCTTCATGAAAGCCCATGCATTCGGTACATTTATCCGGAACTATGAAATACACTTCATCACTGATTGCTTCATGTTCTTCTTCTGCGTTGAACTGCTCGCCATCTACATTCAGGAAATCTCCTTTCAGATTGGTTCCGTCTGCATATCTCCATGACATTGCACCCTCATATATTGCATTATTTGGACACTCGGGTTCACAAGCGCCACAATTAATACATTCATCTGTTATTATGATTGCCATTTTTTTGTATTTAATTTAGAATAATTTATAATTTCAATCTGCCGTTCAGTTTGTTGAACACTCCAAAGCAGTTCAAAATTATGTTGCAAAATTACAAATAATTCAACCAACTGAAAATGATTTCAGTCTAAATAAGCGGTTTTCAGTCTAATCTACTTAATTCACCAATCCTTTTGATTTTCTTTAAATCAATTGATAATCAAAGCAATGATAAAACCATGTAAGTTTTTTATAAAAAGGATTTAAAAATTTGAGTGAAAAAGAGATTTTACTTTTATTGTCATAAGCAGATTGAAATAGTGTTTCAATTGATTATGATTAAATTTGCGTTTTATTTAATGAATTATGTCTGTCCAAAATCGAATTAAATCAATAACAGAGCTGGGAAAATTTTTTGGTGCAATCACCGGTGAAAATATTTCTGAAAATTCATTCAGTGATGAATCAATCAATGAATTCAGACAAAAAATGAAACAATCCGAAATTCAAAATTCATGGTTTACAGACGAAAATCTGAAATTCTGTCTAAAACAATGGAGCAAGATTCTCACCGAAGAAAATCTAAAAAACTGGATTAAACAATACAAAACAGATAATTCTCCAAAAAACATCGGAATCGTGATGGCCGGAAATCTGCCACTGGTGGGTTTGCATGATTTAATTTCAGTTATTTTATCGGGACATAATCCAATTGTCAAAACTTCATCAAAAGATACCGTTCTGATGTCTGCGGTAATTGATTTTCTGACCGAAAGAAATCCATCGCTCAAAGATGTAATTAAAAAAACCGAAAGACTAAAAGAACAGGATGCGGTTATCGCAACCGGAAGCAATAATACCGCGAGATATTTTGAGTATTACTTCAAAGATATTCCGCATATTATCAGAAAAAACAGGACTTCGGTTGCAGTTCTGGACGGCAATGAAACCAAACAGGATTTAAAAAATCTGGCAAATGATATTTTCAGATATTTCGGTCTCGGTTGCAGAAATGTAACCCGGCTTTACTTGCCTGAAAATTTCAATACAGATTTACTTTTCGAAGCTTTTTATGATTGGAAAGAAATCATCAATCACAATAAATACGCAAATAATTATGATTACAATCGTGCGGTTTATCTGATGTCAAAAGATAAATTTCTGGACAATAATTTCGTAATTCTCAAAGAATCTGATTCTTTTCACAGTCCGATTGGTGTCGTGTTTTATTCGTTTTATAAGAATTCTGATGAAGTCAAAAAAGAGTTAACCGAAAAGTCAGAAGAAATACAATGTGTGGTCGGAAATTTATTCAAGGATTTCAAAAACTCGGTTGATTTCGGTCAAACCCAAATGCCAAAACTCAATGATTATGCAGACGGCGTTGATGTGATGAAATTTTTGGAATTCTGATTATTTTCTCAAAATCGTAGTTGTTCCGCCCTGGTCTTTGGGTAAAATCGTAATATCAGCCAGCTGAACATGTTCGGGTTGCATCACTGCAAAATAGATGCTTTCGGCAATATCTTTTGCTGTTAAAGGCGTAAAACCGGCATAAGTATTATCAAATTTTTGTTTATCGCCCTTGAATCTGACCATCGAAAATTCAGTTTCAACCATACCCGGCGCAATGTTGGTTACTTTAATTCCAAGCGGAAGCAGATCCAAACGCATTCCTTTACTCAAAGCTTCGACAGCCCATTTTGATGCACAGTAAGTCGTACCGTTGGCGTAAATATCTTTTCCGGCTGTCGATGAGATATTCACAATATGACCCGATTTTTGAGGAATCATCAAAGGCAAAACTGCTTTGGTTACATAAATCAATCCTTTTGCATTTCCATCCATCATTTGTTCAAGGTCTTCAATATCAGCATCCTGAAAAGGAGCCAATCCATGCGCATTTCCGGCATTGTTGATTAACACATCAATTTTCCTGAAATCATCCGGAAGAGAATTTATTTGTTCAAAAACAGCATTTTTATCACGCACATCAAAATTTAATGAAATCACTTCAGTAAATTTTAAAAGTTCATTTTTAATTTCATCCAATCTCTGTTGTCTGCGACCGCAAAGAATTAATCTGAAATCTTTCGCCATCTTTCTGGCTGTTGCCTGACCTATTCCTGATGTTGCACCTGTTATGATTGCTGTTTTCATTTTTTGAATATTGTTTTGCGAAATTAATTTAATCAGAATGAAAATGCAACAAATCCATAAATCTCATTCTATTTTTGTAATTCCCATTTAATGGTTTGCTGATAAAATTTCATCAATTCATTGTATTCCTGCTGAAAACTCATTTTTTTATGATGTTCGGGTTGATTGATAATGTATTTTACAAACTTTGTCAACCTCTGATTTTGAGACAGAGAAAGCAGCCGTAGATTCCTGCCACTCAAAATTGGAATTGCAAAGATTGTTTTCCAAAATAAATTTTAAAGAGCCATTCGCTATTCTGGTGATTAATTCCTGATCTGAAATCGCAGGATTACGGGAAATCAGGAAATGAATATGATCAGGATTGGCATATATTGAATACAGCTTACTTCCGGTATTGGCGACGATGCCGGTAATGTACTTTTCAATCCGAATCCGACTACTTTCTTTGATGAACGGAAAGCGATGTCTGGTGATGAGAATGTAATGGATGTATATATTATGGTATTCGATTTTCATATTTAAATGTTTTATTGAGATAGTTCAAATTTAAGGATTAATAAGGGAATAAGGGCAATGGTTACGAGGATCTAAAGTTACTAAGGGAATAAGGGTTTAATATTGGATTATACTGCCGTTTTCATTAAAACAAGGTCATTGATTCTCATGGACAAGACCTTATTTACATTTTGAATATAAATTTCCAATAGATTAAATATTAAAACAGTGAGTTGCAAATCATAAAAATCTTAAACTTTTTGTCAAATAACCTTATTCCCTTAGTAAGAAACAAGCCATACTAAATTGACCTTATTCGCTTATTATTTAGTGAGTGTTTTGTAATTTAAGTAAGCCCGAAAAACTTATTTTTAAGAATTCATCGACTCAACGGCTCTGTTTCTATCAATTTCCTTATTACAAATCATATAATTAAAATAAAAACCAAACAAGTACAGCCCTATGGTTAAATAATTCAAAAATTTTTGTTCACTGATTCCATACAACTTCAAATGAATTATTGTATTGCCAAAAAATATTATAAAAAAGCCTGAAATCAACCAATATAGGATTTTGGTGTTAAGGTCTCTTTCAAAAAGAATGTAGATTAATATGGGAATGATTAATGAACAGAAAAACCGCGAATATATTTGTAAACAATAGGAAGTACTTAAAGAAACATTGTTCAATGAAGAGAACAAGTAGCCTGAAGCTAAAATTAAAAATGATATAAGGGAAGTTGTGATTACCAGTTTTAGAATCAATTTTATTAAAAATCTGTCTTTTATAAATGCAAAAAAGAAATTTCTAAAACCGATTTCAGGATAATTTCTATTTTTGATAATCGCTCTGTAATTCACAATGGCAGCAAAGATGAATACCACAGGAGCACCTGCAAACAAAACCGAATCAACACTTTCTGAAATAAAAGCAAATTGTGCAAACCATAACGAAAAACCAATTGGCACCAACGAAAAGAACCAGTAGGACAACTTACCTTCCTTACTTTTAAAAAAATAAAGAGAAACAGAGGCTACTAAAAAAGGCAGAGTTGAAATTAGAAAATAAATTGAAAAAAAATCTAAAAAGGCTGAAAAGTCGAAATCTGTAAAATTCGACCATGAGTCAGCCGTCAATAAATCGAACAAAACTATGATAAACGCAGGAATCAATGAGAATGATATGGCTCTAATAATTGTTCTGAATAATCTCATGAATCAACATATTAAACTTTTCAAATTTAGTTATTAAAAAGAGACAAAACTATATTAAAGGAACTCTCAACTTCATCTGATTAAAATTCTGACTAAATTTTCCCTATTTTTGGAACTCAAAACCCAATTATGAACAAGATCCTATCTGCCTTCCTGTTTTTGACATGCCAAATTATTTTTGCACAAAATTATTCTCAATTCGTCAATCCGATGATTGGTACCGGTGGACACGGTCATACCTATCCCGGGGCAACTTTGCCGTTTGGTATGGTTCAGCTTTCGCCAGATACAAGAATCGACGGCAGCTGGGATGGTTGCAGTGGTTATCATTATTCGGACAGTTTTATATATGGTTTTTCGCATACCCATTTGAGCGGTACCGGCGTTTCTGATTATGGTGACATTATGCTGATGCCAACGATGGGCGTTGAAAGTTTTGACCCAAACGATTATGGTTCTTCTTTCAGTCATTCCAAAGAAAAAGCGACTGCGGGTTATTATGCCGTTCATTTGGATAAATATGATATTGATGTGGAATTGACCACTTCCACCCGGGTTGGTTTTCATAAATACAAATTCAACAAAGAAGGAAAAGCAAACATTATTCTGGATTTAAAACACCGGGATGAATTATTGGATGGAGATATTAAAGTCATTGACAATAAAACGATCGAAGTTTACAGAAGAAGTAAGGCCTGGGCTGAAAACCAGCAGATTTGGGCAAGAATAGAATTCAGTCAGCCGGTGGAGATCAAACCATTTTTTGAAGAAAAGAAATTTGGCGGAAATTCTAATTTCGAAACTTCGAGAAGAACTTTGGACATCGGCGCCATGATTTCAAAAAATGTCAAAAGAGGTGATGAATTGATGATTAAAGTCTCTCTTTCATTCACCGGGTTTGAAGGTGCAAAACTAAATGCTACAGAAATTCCACATTGGGATTTTGAAAAAGTAAAATCAGATGCCGAAAAAGCATGGGACAAGGAATTGGCTAAAATCGAAGTCAAATCGAACGACAAAGACAAACTGACCGTTTTTTACACAGCACTTTATCACACCATGATTCAGCCGAATATCGCTCAGGATTTGGACGGGAAATATATGGGCCGAGATTTCAAAGTACACGAATCAAAAGGTTTTGATTATTACACCGTCTTTTCGCTGTGGGATACTTTTAGAGCAACTCACCCACTTTATACTTTAATCGATAAAAAGCGAACAACAGATTTCATCAATACTTTTATCACCCAATATGAACAAGGCGGAAGACTTCCTGTCTGGGAATTGGCTTCCAACGAAACCGATTGTATGATTGGCTACCATTCAGTTTCGGTGATGGCCGATGCGATGGTCAAAGGAATTCAGGGTTTTGATTATGAAAAAGCATTTGAAGCCGCCAAACATTCTGCCATGCTCAATCATTTGGGACTGGAAGCCTACAAAAAGAATGGTTTTATAGCGATTGACGATGAACACGAGAGCGTTTCAAAAACTTTGGAATATGCTTATGACGATTGGTGTATTGCCCAAATGGCTCTGATTCTCAACAAAACAGACGATTACATTTATTTTATGAAAAGATCAGAAAGCTGGAAAAATCTTTTTGACCCCGAAACTCATTTGATGCGACCAAAAATCAACGGCAGCTGGCTGACACCTTTTGACGGTCGGGAAGTCAATAACAATTACACCGAGGGAAACAGCTGGCATTATTCGTTTTTTGTGCCGCAGGATATTTACGGTTTGATTGAATTTCACGGTGGAAAAAAGAATTTTGAACAAAAATTGGATGAAATGTTTTCACTTCCATCCGAAACCACCGGAAGAAACCAGGTGGACATCACCGGTTTAATCGGTCAATATGCACACGGCAACGAACCGAGTCACCATGTGGCTTATCTCTACAATTACATCGGAAAACCCGAAAAAACAAAAGCTTTGGTTCATCGGATATTAAATGATTTTTATACCAATACACCCGACGGATTGATTGGCAATGAAGATTGCGGACAAATGAGTGCCTGGTATATTTTGAGTACAATGGGGATTTATTCGGTTACACCCGGAGAAGCAGAATGGCAAACAACAGAACCGTTTTTTGATGAAATTAAAATTAATTTCGAAGACGGTACTTCTCAAATCATTACAAAAAAAACCAATCAAAATATTCTTCAGAAATTTGGGTTTGAAAACACAAAATCATTAACCCAAAAGAAATTCGAAGAAATCATTCCGGTTCCTTATTTTGAATACAAAAGTCGTTCGTTTGATGATGAAATGACGGTAGCAATCAAATCATTGAATCCAAATGATGAGATTTATTATTACACTATAACTGATGAAAACAAAGGGAGTTCAGTCTCAGAAACTATAAAATACAAAGAGCCTGTCAAAATAAGCAAGACAACACAATTCAATGCTTTTGTTAAAAACGGAAACCAAAAAAGCAATACCGTTTCTGCCACCTTATTTAAAAGACCAAATGATTATTCGATTCAAATCAATTCAAAACCACACGCACTCTATACTGCCGGTGGTTCGGAAGCTTTGTTGGACGGCATTAAAGGAACTGAAAATTGGCGAAAAGGCGATTGGCAGGGTTATTTCGATACAGATTTTGAAGCCATTATTGATTTGAAAAAGCCAACAAGAGTTCAAAAAGTTACCGCAGGATTTCTGCAAGATGCCCGACCATGGATTCTTTTCCCAACCCTTGTAGAAATTTATGTATCAAGAGACGGCACAGATTACAAACTGTTTGGAACAGCAAAACTCATCGTAGATGCAGCTGACGAAGAAGTTCAAATCAAAAGAGTGATGCTTCAATCTGATTTCACCAATATTCTTTTTATTAAAGTTAAAGCCAAAAATTACGGTAAACTTCCGGCAAGTCATGTCAGTGCAGGCGAACCCGCTTATATTTTTATAGATGAAATAGAGATTGAATAATCAAATTCAACACAATAAAAACATTTTATGATTTGGGTTGTATCAAATCATTTTTACAATCAATAATTAAGTATAATTTTGGCGAATTAAAACCGTTGTATTCAAAAACTGATTAATATTACACTATATGAAACTAAAGCAGCTGATTTTGATGTCGTTTGTATTGATTTTCGCATTTTCATGTTCGACTCGACATAAAAGTAGTAAGACTGAAACGCCAATCGTTCAAGCACCAAAAGAGAAACCACAGCAAAAAATTCATATAGAAGAAATTTATTTTGATGATTCAATGGCTGAAATAGAAGCTCAGATTGTTGATGATATACTTAATTCAGACACCCCCGTCAGAGTAGATTTACCCGAAGTAAAAAGAGAATTCAGAGCTGCATGGATAGCTTCAGTTGCAAATATCAACTGGCCTTCCAAAAGAGGATTAAGCACCGAACAACAGAAATCAGAAGCAATCGCATTGCTCGATATGCTAAAGGAAAATAATTTCAATGCAGTAATTCTTCAGGTTCGACCGTCTGCGGACGCTTTTTACAACAGTCGTTTTGAACCCTGGTCAGTCTTTTTGAATGGCGAAACAGGCGATGCTCCCCGACCCTATTACGATCCGCTTGAATTCTGGATTGAAGAAGCACACAAAAGAGGTTTGGAACTTCATGCTTGGCTGAATCCTTATCGCGCACATCATTCAAATGGTGGTGCACCCAATTCATCTTCGATGATATACAAAATGCCAAAACAAATTGTAAAGCTCAAAAACGGTATGTATTGGTTTGACCCTTCTCAAAAAGAAACCCAGGATCATGTAAGTAAAGTTGTGATGGATATTGTGAAAAGATATGATGTGGATGGCATTCATTTCGACGATTATTTTTATCCTTACGCTTCATACAACGGCGGTGCAGATTTTCCTGATCAGCCTTCCTGGAATGATTATGTCAAATCCGGCGGAAAACTGAGCAGAGCAGACTGGAGAAGAGAAAATGTGAATGTTTTTATTCAGAGAATTTATACTGAAATAAAAACCGAAAAAAACTGGGTGAAATTCGGAATCAGTCCATTTGGTATCTGGAAACCCGGTTATCCGTCCAGTGTTGCCGGAATGTCACAATATGACGAGTTGTATGCTGACGCCAAACTATGGCTCAACAAAGGTTGGATTGATTATTTCACACCTCAGCTTTACTGGCCGATTGATGCACCCAAACAGGGATTTGAAGATTTGTTGTACTGGTGGAAATCTGAAAATACATTTGACAGGCATTTGTGGCCCGGACTGAATACGGTAGAAGTCAAAGTTTCTGACAGACCCAAAGAAATTCTCAGACAAATCGAATCAACCCGTAGAATAATTCCGGATGATACCGGAGTCGTTCACTGGAGTATTGGCGGTCTAAATCAGAGAATGCTGAACGAGCTGAAGAAAGGACCATACAGCGAAAAAGTGGCCATTCCAAAATCTGACTGGCTCAATCCGCTGACTACAGTCAAACCCAGATTGAATGTAGAGAATTCAGCCGGAAATGTGATAATCAACTGGACTTTCAGTCAGTCGAAGGAAATCAGAGAATGGGTTGTTTTTTACAGATATGGTGATAAATGGGAAACCGAAATTTTGGATTTGAATGTCACCCAAAGAGAAGTTCCGAAATTTAAAGATGGTAAAAAACTTATTCTGGTTGCTGTCAGAGGTATTGAAAGAACAGGGAACAACAGCGATTATGATGCAAAACTTGTGAAGTAATTCACAGGTTCAATTATCCATGCTGAAAACAGTACCCGTTTTTATTCCGGGTCGTTCTCTTGCATCTCGTTCCTTTTTGGGTTGTGGCTTTACATCTTACAGCTTGACCGGTTCCCTTGGCTTCATTTGATTGAATCCCGGAACCTTTGTTTCCGCTTCCGTAAAAGTTATTTACACCCGAATTACTGCCGCTACCAGGATTACAAACTTTACAAG
>CAYFWH010000036.1:0-19031 GCA_964346785.1 uncultured Weeksellaceae bacterium
ATTCCACTCAAAGATTACGAACACAATTCCAGCTACTCACTGCCTGTGAAACCTTCGCCAAATTTACCAAATGACAAATCTGTCAACCTTTATCCGAGTACATGTTTTTTTGAAGCTTTCAACGGAAGCGAGGGCAGAGGTACAAATTTCCCGTTTCAGGTTTATGGATCTCCTTATTTGAAGAAAATGGATTTTCAGTTTATTCCCGAGCCAAATTCAGGAGCTGCCAATCCGAGATTTAATGGAGAAGTTTGTTATGGTGAAGATTTGAGAGATACACCGTATTTGAGTGAAATTAATTTAGATTGGCTAATTAAAGCACGAGAAAATTATACAGGTAAAGAGCCATTTTGGATTAAGAATTCGGGGGAATTCTGGATTGATAAACTGGCAGGAACTGACGAACTCAGAAAACAAATTGACGGCGGCTGGACTCAGGAACAAATAAAAGCTACCTGGCAGAAAGATTTGGAAGAATTTAAAGAAATCAGACAGAAATATTTAATTTATAATTAAAATTCAATCAATTTTTGATTGATTAATTCACTGATTTTCTTTGATTTGTTCATTATCATAACATGAGTTCCGCCATTGATTTTCTCAGCATTTTCGATATTTGAAAAAGGGAAAATAAAGTCTTTGTCTCCATGAATATGCATGAAATTTTCTATTCCGGTTTTATTTTCCCAATTGACAATTTTATCCATTGACCATTTGAGATAATAGTGATCGCGAAACTCAAAAACCTCTTTAAGATCGGGTAGTCTGCCGCTGTACATTTTTCTGAAAACTGCGTAGGACAGCATATTGTCTGAGGTTAGAAAAGAGGTAGGCAAAATTTTATGAACCGATGTGTGAGATAAAAATTTCATATATGCCGGCATTTCAGACCGGTTTTTGATGGTTGAAATTAAGAAATTATATTTTGGGTTCAAAAATCGATTGATTTCATTGACTATGATTCCGCCAAATGATAATCCCATCAATACAAAATCCTCATTTGGATTTATTTTTTCAGCCATTCTCTGTGCATAATGACTCAGTTGTTCGTCTTTTTCGGGTTGAATCCACGGAATATATATTCTTTCAAAATCAGTATGAATTTGAAGATTTTTAAAAGCCTTTTCATTGGCTCCCAGGCCACTTATCTGATAGATTTTCATTTAATTGAAATTCACTGTTATATCATGATTTATTTTTTGTAATTCTTCAGCAAATTGCAGATTGTCTGAAGGTGAAATATATATTTCATCATATTTGTTATATTTCACAATAATACCTTTCAAAGCCGTTGCCGGTTTCATCGTTCCCAGCCACATGGTTTTTCCTACTTCAAGCGTTTTTATTGATTTAATTTTTATTTTTCCTTTAATCGGCCCGGTGACAAAATGCAAAAATTCGTTGTCAATGCAGTAATAAGTTCTAAAACGAATTGAAAGCATAAATGCAATAACTGCAAAAAAGACGATACTTATCCAAATTTTCACTGAAGTTTGTTCATTGATGTCAAACCATAAAAAAATGATTATACACAACAGCAACAAAACGGTTGAGTAAAAAAATATATTATGAAAAATATCTACTCTGCTTTTGATTTTCATTTCAGGCTTTAATCAAATATTCGGCAACAGGAATTCTCGTAACTTCAACTACACCTGCAACATTCAGTTCGGTTAGTTCCACTGTTTCACTCACATTGATTAGATTTTCATCAAAATCAGTTTCGACTTTCACATAGTTTTCGGTAAAACCATGCATTTTTCCATTTTTATTATCTGATTCCCAAATCACGGTATGAGTCTTTCCGAGCTGACTTCTGTAGAAAGCCATTCTTTTTTTCTCAGACAGAATTCTCAGCATTTTATTTCTTTTCTTTCTGATTTGTTTAGGTACAATATTTTCAAATTCAGCTGCTTCGGTATTAGGCCTTTCGGAATAAGTAAAAACATGTAGATAGGATATCGGCAACTGATTCAGAAAATTATAAGTTTCAGTAAACAGTTCGTCGGTTTCTCCCGGAAATCCAACAATTACATCCACACCAATGCAGCAATCAGGCATCAATTCCTTGATTTTATTGACTCTGTCCAGATACAAACCACTCAAATATCTTCTCTTCATTTTTTTGAGCACTTCATCACTTCCAGATTGAAGCGGAATATGAAAATGTGGTACAAATCTTTTGCTTTGTGCAGTAAATTCGATGATTTCATTTTTCAGCAAATTGGGTTCGATTGACGAAATTCTGAATCTTTCCACATTTTCAACCTCATCCAGCTCCTGAATCAACTCAAGAAATGTATGGTCATGTTTTTTATTTCCAAATTCTCCTTTTCCGTAATCACCAACATTTACTCCGGTCAAAACAATCTCTCTGATTCCTTTATCACCAATCTCGTATGCGTTTCTGACAATGTTTTCAACTGTATCAGATCTTGAAATTCCTCTGGCTTGCGGAATGGTGCAGTAAGTACATTTGTAATCGCAACCATCCTGAACTTTCATAAAAGCACGGGTTCGGTCACCAAGAGAATATGAACCGACATAGAAATTGGCATCGTCTATTTCACATGAATGAACGATAGCATCACTTTGTTTGTTCAAATCATCCAGATAATCTATGATGTTGAATTTTTCGGTAGCACCCAAAACCAAATCTACACCTTCCATTTCAGCAATCTCTTCGGGCTTCAACTGTGCATAGCAACCAATTACAACTACAAAACCATCAGGATTTGACTTCAGTGCATTCTTTACAATAGTTTTACATTCCTTGTCCGCATTTGCTGTAACTGAACAGGTATTGATAACATAAACATCTGAATGCTGATCAAATTCAACTCTTTTATAACCATTGTTAATCAGATTTCTGGCAATTGTAGATGTTTCTGCGAAATTTAATTTACAACCTAATGTATGAAAGGCTACCGTCTTTTGATTTGTATTCATGCTGCAAAATTACTGAATTTCATTTGAATCGCTTAATATTTATTTGATTCAATATATTTTTTTTGACAATTATGTCAAAAATCATTTTTTTAGTTTTAATTAAGGTTCTATTTTTGCCTGACAAAATTGTCAAACATAAATGTTAAACAATAATGATGAAACCAAAAGAGGATATTGAGACAGAGGAAATCATTAAAAGAACCGCCAAGAAATTGTTTTTTGAGGAAGGTAAATTCAATGCCACAACACAGGAAATAGCAGATGCAGCCGGTGTAAACCGAACGCTGATTAACTATTACTTCAGGTCAAGAAATAATTTGTTTGATATTATTTTTAATGATGCAATCAAAAGAGAAGAATTTTTGAGACACAAACTTCTTTCTTCTGATTTGCCGTTTAATCAAAAAGTAGAACTATATATCGAAGAGTCTATCGAGCAGGCGATTGAGTTCCCATATTTGGAAACCTATATTGTTTCGAAAATTAATGAAGGACTTTTTTATGATGATGAAAGAGACTGGGATGGATTTTATGAAAGGTTTTATAAGGAATTTGAGATAGAAGTAAAAAAAGGAAATATTCAGGAAAAAGATCCTGTTCAATTCATTTTAAATATAGCTTCTTTAATTTCTTTCCCGTTTGCAATCAGACCTCTTTTTCA
Organism: uncultured Weeksellaceae bacterium; assembly: GCA_964346785.1. Taxonomy (GTDB): domain Bacteria; phylum Bacteroidota; class Bacteroidia; order Flavobacteriales; family Weeksellaceae; genus Moheibacter. The sequence goes on from CAYFWH010000036.1 coordinate 3,611, forward strand.
AAGAATGATGAAATTAAATGATGAAGCCTTTGATGAAATTATAAGTCAAAGAAAAGAAGTTATCATGAAAACCCTGTTTAAAAAATAAAACATGAAAATAAAAATATTAATCTTACTGTTTATAACTACAATTAGTAGTATAAGCGCACAGGAAATCATTGAATTAAATTTGAAAGATGCGATTGAGTATGCACTTCAAAATAAAGCGGATGCAAAAAAGGCACAATTAAAAATTGAAAACAGCGAATACCTGATTCAGGAAGCAAGGGCAGGGGCTTTTCCAAGCATCAACGGATATGGCGGAATAACTTACAATCCGATTCTTCAGGAAACAGCAATTCCAACTTCGAGTTTTCCGGGTGGTGATCAGATACCTGATCCGTTTGTGATTTTGGCAATGGGTCAAAAATGGAATTCTGTAGTTGGTGTAACTCTGAATCAAAATTTATTTGACCAAACTGTTTTTACGGGTTTGAAAGCTGCAAAGACTACCCGCGAATTTTATCAAATCAATGCTCAGTTAACTGAAGAACAAATTATCGAAAGAGTGGCAACGGCTTACTACAATGTTTTTGTTCAAAAAGAACAATTGAGTACAATTGAAGAAACAATTGAAAATGTCAGCAGTACCCGTGATATTATTCAAAGTCTTTATGAGAATGGGTTGGCAAGAGAAATTGATTTGGACAGAGTCAATGTTCAATTGTCGAATTTAAATTCTTCACGACAACAATTAATCAATTCGGTTTCACTGACTGAAAATGCTCTGAAATTTTATATGGGAATGTCTGTTTCTCAAAAAATAGAACTTACAAAAGAAGATTTCAGGATAGAAGACATGTTGCTTGATGAAGAGAATAATGTTGAAAACCGAACCGAATTGAAGGTAATGAGAAAGCAAAATGAATTGCTTGTACTTCAAAAAGAAGCATTTAAGTCAGCTTATTACCCAAAACTCAGTTTATCTGCTTCCTATAATTATATGGGTCAGGGAGACCGTTTTCCAATTGGCTCCGGACTTAAGAATGGAGTTTACTGGTCTGATTTTTCATCGATTGGGCTAAATCTTTCAATTCCTATTTTCAATGGCTTTTCAATTAAAGCAAAAGTAAATCAGGCAGATATAGAGTTGAGAGAACTTGAGCAGGATATTGAAGATGCTCGTCTGGGATTGGATTTGGAATACAATAATGCGAAATCGAGAATTGAAAATTCTTATATCGACATCGAAAATCAGTCAAACAATGTTAATCTCGCTCAGAAAGTTGTTGACAACACACAAAATAATTATCGCTTGGGACTGGCAGGTTTAACCGATTTAATCGAATCACAAAATGCGCTGGTCAGTGCAAAAAACAATTATTCGAATGCTGTTTTGGAATTTAAACTGGCAGAAATTCAATTATTAAAATCAAAAGGAGAACTGGATACATTAAAATAAAACAAGAAAATGAAAGTATTTAAAATATTATTAATCTCAGCCGTAGTCGTTGGTTTGATTATTCTCGCAGGTTTTCAGCTTGCCTCAAACAAAAAGAAATCAGAAGAAGAAGTTCAGATTGTTGCTCAGTCCAACGACAGTATTTCTGTCAATGTTTCGAAGGTTGAATTCAGAAATATCAATACAGATTATATTGCCAACGGAACTTTTGAAGCTTCACAGGAATTAAATTTCCCATCTGAAACTTCCGGAAAAGTTCTGAGCGTGTTGGTCAAAGAAGGAAGCTATGTAAGTGCCGGTCAAACCCTGGCAGTTATTCGCGCCGATCAGCAGTCGATTGATTTGTCGGCGGCTCAGGCAGCTTATCAGAATGCGATAACCGACAATCAGCGGTATGAAAATGCATTCAAAACCGGTGGTGTGACTCAACAGCAACTCGATATGTCAAGGTTGCAACTGAAAAATGCAAAAGCACAGCTTGATCATGCAAAAATCAGAGTAGGAGATACCCGTGTGAAAGCAAGCATCAACGGAATTATAAATCAAAGATTTATTGAACCCGGATCGTTTGTGTCTCCCGGAACTCCGATGTTTGAAATCGTGAATGTCTCAAGTTTGAAATTGAGAGTTGAAGTAGATGAAAATCATATTATTAATTATAAAACAGGAGATATTATAAAAGTTAAGGCAGGTGTTTATCCTGACAGAGAATTTGTGGGTAAAATCAGTTTTATTGCACCCAAAGCAACATCATCTCTCAATTTTCCGGTCGATATTCTTGTGGACAACACAGCTTCAAATGAATTGAAAGCCGGTATGTACGGCACTGCAATCTTTTCTTCTGAAGACGATGAACTTCGTTCAAAACCTGTACTGACCGTTTCCAGAGATGCTTTTGTTGGTGGTTTGAGCAGCGGAGAAGTTTTTGTAATTAACAATTCAAAATCAAAACTAACCCGCGTTACCATTGGACGGAATTTTGGAGAATGGGTAGAAATACTCAATGGTTTAGAGAATGGTGACACCGTGGTTACAAGTGGTCAAATTAATTTGACGGACGACTCTGTGGTAAAAATCATAAAATAATTTAATGTATTGAAATCTTTTTTATTAAAAATTAAAAAATGAATTTACCTGAAATATCGATTAAAAGACCAACTCTAATCATTGTTCTTTTCATTATACTCATACTTGGCGGTTTATTTTCATACTCAAAACTGGGCTATGAACTTATCCCTAAATTTGAGGTCAATGTAATTACAGTTTCAACAATTTATCCGGGTGCTTCACCTTCTGAAGTCGAAAATACGGTTACCAAAAAAATTGAAGACGCAGTCTCTTCTCTGGAAAATATCAAAAAAATTGAATCCAAATCATTTGAAAGTTTTTCGATGGTGATGGTTCAGCTCAATCCCGGAACCAATACCGATTTTGCACTGAATGATGCGCAAAGAAAAGTAAATTCGGTACTCAAAGATTTGCCTGATGATGTTGATCCTCCATCGCTGGTAAAGTTTTCTCTTGATGACTTGCCGGTGGTAACCATTGCAGCGACCGCAGAAATGAGTGATGCTGATTTCTTTGATCTTCTTGATAAAAAAATTCAGCCGGTTCTCTCCAGGATTCCGGGTGTGGCACAGGTGAACCTCATCGGTGGAAGAGAGAGAGAAATTCAGGTTAACCTCAGTCAGGACAAACTGGATGCATACGGATTGTCTTTGTTGCAGATTAACCAAAAGATTCAAATGTCTAATCTGGATTTCCCAACCGGAAGTTTGAAAACAAGAGAAAATTCAACTCTGATTCGTCTTTCGGGTAAATACAGAGATGTAAATGAACTCAGAAATCTGATTATCAGTGATGTTGGCGGTGTTCAGGTCAGACTGTCGGATGTAGCAGACATCAGAGATACTCAAAAAGATGCTGAAAAAATTGCAAGACTGAATCAACAGGATGCAATTTTGATTCAAATTATGAAACAATCTGACGCCAATGCCGTGGCAGTAAGTGAAGGAGTAAAAGATGCAGTTGAGAAAATAGAAGTTGATTATAAAAATCTTGAATTAAACCTGAAAATTGCAAATGATACCTCTGAATTTACTTTGGCGGCGGCAGACCATGTGATGTTTGACCTTTTTCTTGCCATATTTCTGGTGGCGGCGGTGATGCTTCTGTTTTTGCATAGCCTTAGAGATGCATTAATTGTGATGATATCTATTCCGGCTTCATTGATTGCTACATTCATCGGAATTTATTTTATGGGTTATACCTTAAACCTGATGAGTCTTGTGGCATTGTCGCTTGTAGTGGGTATCCTTGTCGATGATGCAATTGTGGTGGTAGAAAACATTCACAGGCATTTGGAAATGGGAAAAAACAAAGTTCGGGCTGCTTATGACGGTGCGTCAGAAATTGGATTCACGGTTTTTGCAATTACGCTTGTGATTATTGTAGTGTTTCTGCCAATTTCAATGAGTAATGACCTGGTGTCCAATATTATTAAAGAGTTCTGTGTAACCGTAATGATGGCAACCGGATTTTCGCTGCTTGCATCTTTTACGCTGGTTCCATGGTTGTCATCAAGGTTTGGAAAAATTCCGGAAATCACCGGGAAAAATTTATTTGAGAAATTCATTCTTGCTTTTGAAAATATGATTGAAAGATTCACACATTGGATTTCAAATTTATTGAAATGGTGTCTGAAAAGCAGATTGAATAAACTGGCGACTTTAGTAATTGCTGTGTTATTGTTTGCGGGCTCGTTTTTATTTGTTGTCTTTGGTTTCATAGGCGGTGAATTTTTTCCGAAAATGGACAAAAATGAATTTTTGGTACAAATAGAATTGCCAAAAGACGCATCTCTGGAACAAACCAACTTCACAATCCAGAAAGCTGAAAAATATCTAAGGTCAAAACCCGAAGTAATCGATATGATTACAACAGTAGGTCAGACCAGTTCCGGATTTGGAGCGAGTCAGACAACTTCATATCAGGGTGAAATCGATGTGATATTAATTGACAAGGAAAAAAGAAAAGACAACACATTTATTTTTGCAGCCAAAATCAGAAGAGAGCTGGAACAGGAGTTAGTCAATTCAAAAGTAAGCACCATGCCTGTTGGAATGATGGGTGCAGACCGTGCTCCGCTTCAGTTAGATATTATTGGTGCAGATCTGGAAAGTGCAATGAAATTTGCAAAACAGGCAGAAGATTTACTTCGTAATATACCGGGTTCTTCAGAAATTGAATTATCGGTCGAAGACGGAAATCCTGAAATTGATGTTCAGGTTGACCGAGATAAAATGTCAACACTCGGACTGGATTTGGCTACAGTAGGAGCAACGATGCAAACTGCATTCAGCGGAAATACAGATGCAAAATTCAGACAGGGAGAAAACGAATATGACATCAACATCCGTTACGATGAGTTCAATCGTTCAAATATCAGTGATGTAGAAAACCTGATATTTCTGAATAATCGGGGAGAGAAAATCAAGTTGTCACAGTTTGCAATCATCAGTCAGGGATCTGGACCGAGTGTTCTTGAACGAAGGGATAAATCACCGTCAGTCAGTGTACTTTCTCAGGTTGTTGGCCGTCCTGTAGGTACTGTGGCTGCAGAATGGGAAGAGAAATTTTCTGAAATTGAAAAACCTGCCGGAGTCAGTTATCTTTGGGGTGGCGATATGGAAATGCAACAAGATGGTTTTGGAACTTTGGGAATAGCTCTGATTGCTGCGATTTTGTTGGTTTATTTGGTGATGGTAGCGCTTTACAACAACTTTGTTTATCCGTTTGTGATTCTGTTTTCAATTCCGCTTGCACTGATTGGTGTATTGATTATTTTAGCATTAACCAACAATTCGATCAATATCTTTACGATTTTGGGTATGATTATGCTGATTGGGCTGGTGGCCAAAAATGCGATATTGCTGGTCGATTTTGCCAACCATAGTAAAGAAAGGGGAGAGTCCACCTACAACGCTTTGATTCAGGCTAACCATGCCCGTCTTCGTCCGATTTTGATGACTACGATTGCAATGGTTTTTGGGATGCTTCCGATTGCAACCGCAAAAGGAGCAGCTGCCGAAATGAACAACGGATTGGCTTTGGTTATTATTGGTGGTTTGATTTCATCTTTGTTTCTGACTTTGATTTTAGTTCCTGTAGTTTATTCGATTTTTGACAGTTTGATTGCAAGATTTGGTAAAAAGAACAAAACGAATTATTCAGAAGAAATCCATGCTGATTATGTTCCGGTGAATAAAAAAAATAATTAAAAAGACCATATTCATTTTTAAACCTGCTTAATTCATAAATAATTCAGGTTAAACCCGGATGTATCAAAATGTTCATCCGGGTTTTATATTTTGACACGAATTCTTTGAATAATTTTTTATCAAATAATTTTTTCTTGGTTCACTCAATGAAAGCCTTTAACTTTGGAAACAATAAATAAAACAATATGAATTTAATCGATTATAATTTCCCTCCATTCTTTAGAATCTATGTCAGTCAGGTTAAAAAAGATATTCTGACCGAGTTAAAAGAACAACTTGAAACTTATCCTAAATTTATCAGAGAAATTCCTGAAGACAAGTTGCTGTACAGATATGCAGAAGGCAAATGGACAATCAAGGAAGTTATAGGTCATAACACCGACACAGAAAGAATAAAAGCAAATGTTGCACTCAGAATTGCAAGAGGTGACAAGACTCCGATTCCGGGATTCAATGAAGATGATTATGTCTTAGCAACTGATTTTAATTCAAGAAGTTTGGATGACTTACTTCAAGAATTTATTGATGTAAGAAAAAGTTCAATTTCTTTGTTTGAATCATTGTCTGAGGAAGAATTAAACCGAATGGGAACTGCTTCAAACAAAGAAATGAATTCAGGAATCTGGTTTTATTTTATGGTAGGTCATGTCAGACATCATGAAAATATTATCAGAGAAAGATATCTGTGATTAAATGGTAGTTAATGACTGAATAAAAGTCGGCCTTATTCAGTAACTTCGCAAAAATTAAAAAAATAAATGACTTTCCACGATATAAAAGTAGAATCAATAACCAGACTGACTTCAAATGCTGTAGATATAAAATTTGATATTCCTGAAGAACTGAAAAAAGAATTTAGTTTTAATCCCGGTCAATATATAAGTGTTGATTTCAACGGAATACGAAGAGATTATTCAATTTGCAGCAGCCCTTTGGACGATGTTTGGTCGGTGGGTGTGAAATCAAAGCCAAACGGTTATGTTTCAACCTATCTGAATAATGAACTTAAAAAAGGAGATACACTCAGAATCTCTACTCCCGGCGGAAGATTTGGAATTGTGAGCAAGCCCGAAACGCCGAGAACCATTCTTGCTTTTGCTGCAGGAAGCGGAATAACACCGATTTTGAGCATTATTAAATATACTTTACAGACCGAAAAACAAGTTCACTTAAATCTCTTTTATTGCAACAGAACACCTGAGGAGACCATGTTCAAAGATCAGATTGAAGAATTAAAGAAAGAATTTCCGAATAACTTCTTTCCACATTGGTTTTTCACCCGTTTCAAACAGGATAACCCGATTTATGAAGGCAGACTCGATGCCAACAAACTCAACAGTATATTGAATGAATTAATTAGCGTTCAAAAAATTGATGAGGTTTTGGTTTGTGGTCCGAATCAAATGATAAATGAGATAACAGATAAATTTCTTGAAAACGGGGTACATGAAGACAATGTTCATTTTGAGTTGTTTACACCGCCTGTTACTGAAAAATCTCAAAAACAAGAAGATACAAATGTTAATCATCCGGTAGAAATTACGGTTGAACTTGACGGTGAAATTCACGAAGTCGTATGGGATGATCCCGATAAAACTTTATTGGACACCGTACTTGATGCGGGTATTGATGCGCCGTATTCCTGTAAAGGCGGAATCTGTTCGAGTTGTATGTGCAGACTGGAAGAGGGAGAGGTGAATCTGGGCGAAAACTTTGTACTGACAGAAGAAGAAATTGAAGAAGGAATTATTGTTGCGTGTTGCTCAAAAACTAAAGGAGTAAATGTGAAAATTAATTTTGATGATATTTAAGCAAATCAATTTCAAAAGCGAAGAAGTCTGGAACACCATTACACACGGCTTGGGTGCTGTGCTTTCGGTTACTGCCTTGATATTGATGCTTGTTTATTCAATTGTCAGAGGTTCATATCTTGAAATCATCAGTTCACTGATTTTTGGAATGGCACTGATTTTTTTATATACTGCTTCTACACTTTATCATGCGGCCAGCACCGAAAAAATGAAAACAAAATTAAGGCGGTATGACCATTTGTGTATTTACCTTCTGATTGCGGGAACCTATACACCTGTTATGCTCGTCGGTCTCAAAGGGATTTGGGGCTGGGTGATGTTTGTGTCAGTTTGGGCACTTGCGGTTATTGGTTTTATTTTCAAATTTTCGAAATTCAAATACAACGAAAAAATATCGCTGTCACTTTATGCAATCATGGGCTGGCTGGCTGTTGTTGCTATCAAACCACTGTTAGAAAATCTTTCGTTCAATGCATTGATTTACCTTGGTTTGGGTGGTTTGGCCTATACGGTTGGAATCTACTTTTACGCCAACCATAAAATCAAATTCAACCATCTCATCTGGCATCTTTTTGTGATGGCCGGAAGTGCTTTTCATTTTACGGGGATTTTTGGATATATCCTTCCTTAAATTATTGTTTAATAGCTGTTTGTGAATTTATTTGAACAATAATTTCGGTGTAAAAGTCCATAAAATTTAAATTTATATATATTTGTTTTTCTAACAACTTAAATTTAATAAAAATGACAAGAAAATTATTAGCAGAGTTCTTCGGAACTTTCTGGTTGGTTTTTGGTGGATGTGGTTCGGCTATTTTTGCTTCACATATTGCACCTGCCGACAATGGTCAAATCGGAATTTTACTGATTGGCGTGGCATTGGCCTTTGGTTTAACTGTACTGACAATGGTTTATGCAGTCGGGCATATTTCGGGCGGACATTTCAATCCGGCTGTATCTTTGGGATTGATGGCCGGTGGTCGTTTTGAGTCAAAGGAATTATTGCCTTATATTGTAATACAATGTGCCGGTGCAATACTTGCAGCTGCTGCTTTATTCTTCATCAATGGTGGTGCGGGTTCCGGTCCCGGTGCATTTGCAACAAATTTTTATGGTGAAGCAGTTTACTTTGGGAAATCTTATTCTGTTTATCAGGCTTTTTTAGCTGAATTTATATTGACTTTGTTCTTTGTATTTATCATTATGGGCGCAACAGACAAATGGGCGAACGGTAAATTTGCCGGAATTGCAATTGGTTTGGGACTGACTTTGATTCACTTAATCTGTATTCCTATTACGAATACTTCAGTGAATCCTGCGCGTTCTACTTCACAGGCTATTTTTGTTGGCGGACTGGCTATTGAACAACTGTGGCTATTCTGGGTTGCACCGTTAAGCGGCGCATTTGCCGGTGGATTAATCTATAAATTCCTGCTTCAGAAACCACAAACCGAAGAAGCATAAAAATAGATTTTTAAGAAAAACAATAAGCCTCAGTTTCTGCTGAGGCTTATTTTATGTTTATTGTTTGTAACTATCAGGATTAATCGCTTTTGGTGACCAATTCTGAAGAAATTCGAGTACTTTCTTTTTACTGTGTCCCTGACCTTCTTCGAGATAGCCCGAATTTTGGGTGTGAATTCTTTTTCCGTCAGCATCCAAAATCACAAAAACCGGAAAGCCAAACCTTTGTGGAAAATCAAGACCGGCAAGAACCTCTTCATTCATATTTTCTTTGCTGTAATTAACATGTACGCTGACAAAGTTTTCGTTGAGATAATTGTTTAAATCCTCATCCCGGGTAGTCAGTTCATAAAAAAGTTTACACCATCCACACCAGTTACCACCGACTTGAATAAAAACATTTTTATTTTCTGCCTTTGCCTTTTTAACTGCATCATTGATTTCTTTTTGTGCATCTGCCTCGGGATTGTATAAATTGAATTTTTGTTGAGAATGTACACTGATTGTAAATAATAAAAAACAGAAAATTGAAAAAAATCTTATCATCATTTATATATTATTTTTCAAAATTAATGTGAATTTATGACCAGTACAATTTTTAGAGTTTATTTTTGGTGGAATTATATGCTAACCGGTTTTTTTCTCTAAATTTTATTAATTTGATTTGTTTCTAATCAATATAGTTGGTTGATTAAAATATTGATTAACAATCTTATATGTTAATACGAGTATTTATTATAAAATTGAAGTCCGGTTAATAATTATCAAATCAAATTTTGATTACCTTTGCTAACTAATTTTTGTTTTTAAAATTGTTGAATTTATAAAACCTTTTTATCTGAATTGAATAATTTTCTTTTGAATAAATTTACTGTTGTTAAGTGGATTATTCGCAGGTACCGGTGCTCATTGAGGATTTAGAAATCATAGTACGCATAGTCTCTACTACTTATTAATTATTTCCTTAAACTTTATAATATAAAATGAACACCAGATATATAGACTTAATAGATCAATCTTTTTACTTCCCTCAGGAAGAATTTGAATTAGTTGACGGCAATCTTCAATTTCACGGAATTGATTTGATGAAGTTGATTGAAGAACACGGCACGCCTTTAAAAATTTCTTATCTGCCCAAAATTTCTGAAAACATTCAGAAAATGAAAACATGGGTGGATAATGCAAGAAAGAAATTGGGGTACAAGGGAAAATACCATTATTGTTATTGTACCAAAAGTTCTCATTTTCATCATGTGCTGGAAGAAGCTTTAAAAAACGATATTCATATAGAAACCTCATCAGCTTACGATATCAATATTGTTGAAAATTTGATGGAAGAAGGCTTACTGACAACCGATAATTATGTGGTTTGCAATGGATTTAAAAGAGACCTTTATATTGAAAACATAGCCCGGTTAATCAATAAAGGACATAAAAAAACATTGCCGGTTCTGGATAATTATGAAGAATTGCAACTTTTGCTTGACGCAACTGATAAGGATTTTGAGATAGGAATCAGAATTGCAGCTGAAGAAGAACCTAAATTTGAGTTTTACACATCCAGACTCGGAATAGGCTACAAGGATATTGTCCCGTTTTATGTCAATCAAATCAAAGATGAAAAAAGAGTTAAGTTAAAAATGCTTCATTTTTTTATCAATACCGGTATCAAGGATAATTCTTATTATTGGAATGAACTCAACAAGTGTTTACAGGTTTATGTGAAGCTGAAAGCGGTTTGTCCATCATTAGATTCGCTCAATATCGGCGGTGGTTTTCCAATTAAAAATTCACCAAGTTTTGAATTTGATTATGCATACATGATTGAAGAAATTCTGAATCAGATAAAAATAGTTTGTGATGACTGGGAAGTTCCGGTTCCACATATTTTTACTGAATTTGGCTCTTTCACAGTTGGCGAAAGCGGTGCAATGATTTATAAGGTATTACAGCAAAAAAAACAAAATGACCGTGAATCCTGGAATATGATTGACTCGTCTTTTATGACTACTTTACCTGATGCATGGGCTATCAGTAAAAGATTTGTCCTTTTTCCGATTAACCGCTGGCAGGACAGATATGAACGGGTTTTACTTGGTGGCCTGACTTGTGACAGCGATGATTATTACAATTCAGAGCAACATGTCAATGCAATTTATTTGCCTAAATTTAATCCAAATAAACCCTTATATCTCGGTTTTTTCAACACCGGTGCTTATCAGGACAATATCAGCGGTTTTGGCGGTGTGCATCACTGTCTGATACCTCAACCCAAATATCTGTTGATTGATGAAAATTATGAGGTTGAAGTTTTTTCGGAACAGCAAAAATTTGAAGAAGTACTCGATATACTTGGGTACAACAGTTACCATGTGAGTAAAAAATCTCAGAAAGATATATTAACAGAAAAAAAGAATTAAAATGAGTAAAGGACCGATCAGTCAGTTTATAGAACACAATTACAGACATTTCAACGCTGCTGCATTAATGGATGCGGCCAAAGGTTATGAAGCCCATCTTGATGTCGGTGGTAAAATGCTGATTTCAATGGCGGGTGCGATGAGCACTGCCGAATTGGGGATTTCTCTCGCGGAGATGATTCGCCAGGGAAAAGTTGACATAATCTCCTGTACCGGTGCAAACCTCGAAGAAGATGTGATGAATCTGGTTGCACACTCTCATTACAAAAGAGTTCCTAATTACCGTGATTTGACACCTGAGCATGAAAAAGAATTATTAGATGGTCATTATAACCGTGTGACCGATACATGTATTCCAGAGGAAGAAGCTTTTCGCCGTTTGCAAAAACACCTTGAAGATGTATGGCATGCTGCCGAAGAAAAAGGTGAAAGATATTTTCCGCACGAATTCCTCTATCAGGTTGTAAATTCAGGTGTTTTGGAACAATATTATGAGATTGACCCAAAAGATTCGTGGATCATTGCTGCGGCCGAAAGAAATCTGCCGATAGTCGTTCCGGGCTGGGAAGATTCTACTTGTGGAAATATTTTTACTTCAAATGTTATCAAAGGAAATCTGAAATCTTCAACAGTAAAGTCAGGAATTGAATACATGATTTATCTGACCGAATGGTACAGAGCAAACTCAGGTGGCAAAGGAGTTGGTTTCTTCCAGATTGGCGGTGGAATTGCCGGAGATTTTCCGATTTGTGTTGTTCCGATGATGTATCAGGATTTGGAATGGGAAGATGTACCTTTTTGGGCTTATTTCTGTCAGATTTCTGACTCAACAACTTCTTACGGTTCCTATTCGGGTGCAGTTCCAAACGAAAAAATCACCTGGGGAAAATTGGATGTAAACACACCAAAATTCATTGTGGAATCAGATGCGACCATTGTTGCACCTCTGATTTTTGCTTGGATTCTCGGTCAGTAACAAAATATTATTTTTAGTTTAAACAGTCTTTTGAATTAATTTTCAGAAGACTGTTTTTTATTACTGCGAATCCTTTAATTATTCACGGTAAATTATCGAAATTTACGAATTGTTATAAAAAAGTAATTCCTTAATGAAAAAACCTAAAATCATTGCACACCGCGGTTTCTGGAAAACAGATAATACCATCGAGAATACGATTAAATCGCTTAGACAAGCGCAGCAACTCGATATTTACGGAACAGAATTCGATGTGAGAATGAGTATGGATGGAGTGCCATTGATTTTTCATGATGAATTTCTTGAAGATTTAGAAATTTCAAAAACTGATTATAAATCTCTTTTTTCTGCTTTCAGAACTTTCAAATCCGGTTTTTTGCCTACCCTTGAGCAATTTCTGACCTATGGAATGAGAGTTCCGTCACACAAATTGTTGATGGAAATTAAACCTGCAAATACCGAGGCTGAAGAAAAAATTCTGGTTGAAAGTGTAATTTATTTGATAGAAAAATTGAGAATGCGGGAAAGGCTTGAATATATTTCATTTAGCCTGAATATTTGTAAATTGATTAAACAGTGGGACAATAATGCTAATGTGAAATATCTGAATGGTGATTTGTCACCTTCTGAAATCAGTGAATTTGGTATTGACGGAATGAATTACGAATATGAAATCTGGAAATCAAAACCTGAGTGGATTGAAGAAGCAAAAGAATTAAATTTATCACTTGGTTGCTGGACTGTTAATGAGCCAGAAAAATTGTTTGAATTGGCTCAGGCCGGAATTGAATTTATCACAACAGATTATCCCGATTTTTTTATTGATTTAATAAATTCATAAAAAAGCCTTTTGACTGGTGTGAAAAAATGCTTAAATTTATAGCACCAATCTTAAAAACTTAAAAAAATGGCTCAATTTTGTTTGGAATGCGGTGATAAGATCATTGGCAGAATTGATAAAAAATTTTGTAATGATTCCTGTAGAAACACCTACAACAATCGTCATAACAGGGATTCTACCAATTTAATGAGGACTATACACAGAAAACTCAGAAATAATTACCAAATTATCTCTAAATTAAATTTCAAGGAAGGAAAGGCAAAAACCACAAGAGATAACCTCACAAAAGACGGTTTTGACTTTGATTATTTCACCAATATGAAGGTGTATAAAAACGGTGCGGAATACAGATTTCTTTACAATATAGGATACAAATTTCTGGAGGACGATTGGTTGCTTGTGGTCAAAAATGAAGACGAGCAAGGATAAAAAAAGGATTCCCTTCCGGAAATCCTCAATACGGTTTAAATTTAGCTTTTTTTACTCAAGTTCTTTCTGAATCATTCTTGCGTGTTCCAAATGTTCTTTGAAAAGTGGGACAGCACCGCTTAAAAATTCTTTAAATTCAGCATTTTGGATAGCCGGAATCAATGTGTTTTCAACCGCCTGAATTACATTGCCATGAAAGGTTACCTCATTGTCGATATAAAATTTATCGAATTCTTCTCCTGAAAGAGAATTTAATTTTTCAGAAATATCCTTTTCTGATTGCAGAAATCCCTGAGTTGTCTCATTGTCATTGTCAGGTACAAGTCCATGTTCACCGGCAAATTTAACTGCTGCATCAATAATTGCGCTATGGTCTTTATCCATGGTTATTGCAAAATCTTTGACTTTTTCATTACTTGCTTTTTCCTGTGCAATTTTAGCCCAGTTTACATCGACTTGATTTGCAGTAACAGCAATTGATGCGATAATTTCATCAGTCAGAGTCGGAGCATCAGCTTCATCGGTTTCGACTGTTTCTTCAACTGCAGGTTCTTCAACACCTGTACTTCCTTCGTTTTTACAACCAAAGGCTACAATGGCAAAGCCACACGCCAATAGGGCGGTTTTAAACAAATTAACTTTTTTCATTTTATTGTTTGATTTTTTTAAAATGGGTTCTGATAATTATGTGATATGAATTTAAAAAGAAGTCGCAGAGCCCTTTCGGCTCCCTTAAATTCATAGCAAATTTACAAATTAATTTATGGTTTTGATAAAAAATCAATAAAAATATTACTTTCTAAAGCTGATTATCAATAGACTAAAAGCGTTATTTTTGATACTTATTTAAGTCTGAAGTTTTTTGTCATCAACTGTTTTAATAGTTAATTTTGCACAATGAATAAATATCTGATTGTCGGGCTGGGCAACATTGGCGAAAAATACCGCTATTCAAGACATAATATTGGTTTTTTGATTGTTGATGAATTGGTTCGGAAACAGTCTCAAAACTTTTCAGCTTCAAATTTCGGAGATGTTGCACAATTCAAATACAAGGCGAGACCTGTTACTGTGCTTAAACCTAATACTTATATGAACCTAAGCGGAGATGCTGTTCGTTTTTGGATGCAAAAAGAACAGGTTTCTGCTGAAAATATATTGATTATCAGCGATGATTTGAATTTGGCTTTCGGAACAATCAGAATCAGAAAAAAAGGTAGTGACGGTGGACACAACGGTTTGAAAGATATTCAGAATAAAATTCAAACTACAAATTACCCGAGGCTTAGATTTGGAATTGGTGATGAATTTTCGACCGGACATCAGGTTGATTTCGTACTGGGCTATTGGAGTGAAGAAGAGGTGTTGAAACTGCCTGAAAGATTGGATACATCATCTGAAGCTGTTCTTTCTTTTATTCTTGAAGGAATCGGAAATTCGATGAATAAATTTAATGTATAATAATTTAGATCTTAGCTTTGATTGATGAATTCAACTGTTTATTTAAGTGAATTCCAACAAAGACATAGCATTGGTTTTATCAGGTGGCGGTGCAAGAGGCCTGGCTCACATAGGTGTGATCAGAGAGCTCGAAAATCGAGGATTCAATATCAAAAGCATAACCGGAACTTCGATGGGTGCATTGATTGGCGGTCTTTATGCAATGGGGAAACTTCATGAATTTGAAGATTGGATCATCAAACAAAACCCATATAGCTTCATCAGGTTGATGGATATTTCCTTCAGAAGAAATGGTTTT
>CAYFWH010000037.1:0-18768 GCA_964346785.1 uncultured Weeksellaceae bacterium
TTGACAGTTTCTTTAATTTACTGACTACTTCCTTTTTATCAGCAGAAACCTCATATATAGGTTTAAAATTATTGTCAATCTCTATCCCCATTCCTTTCTTGGGTAAATCAGAAATATGACCAAAGCTCGATTCAACTTCAAAATCCTTACCCAGATACTTCTGAATGGTTTTTGCTTTTGACGGTGATTCGACGATTACTAAGTTTTTTGGCATCTGAAATTTTTTTTTTTTTTTTAAACAAATTTTTTAAGCTACCAAAACCTTCCCTTTATTACTGATTTTCAGAACCATCAATTGCGCCAAATCCAACCAGCTTTTTATACATTATATAAATTGCTGTAAGCACAAACGGGTAGGTGAAAACACGACCGATACCACAAAGTAAATAACCCGACAAACCTATCACAGACGAGAATAAAAGAATATTGAAAACCGTTAACCATTTCTTATTTACAACTCTGACACTTTTTTGTAACGCCTGAATTCCGTTACTGTCGGTAAACATCACAAACGGACACGCCAGCACAGCTGCTGCCCAGATGTAAATTCCCGGAATCAGAAAAAGCATCAATCCGATTTTGGACAGAATAAAATAAAGTATCGCCAAAACAATTAACCTTGTCCAGTAATATGATTTAAAAGCTTTAAAAACTGTGCTTAGATTAGTCATACCTTTTTCTTCCAATTCTCTGCAAGCCAGCATAAAACCGCCGGCAAGCGGAAATGACAACAACATAATAATTTCAGCTGAAAATCTCGTCAACAAAGTGACATTCATATTGTTTCTGTAAAAATCAATTGTTTTTTCAACCATTAATTCCGGGTTTTTGGTTTGCTGTAAATCTTCCATAAAAGCAACTGACAACAGATTGAAACCGGTTATCTGTTCAATCATCAAATTAACAATTCCGGACACCATTGCATAGAGCATCACAGTCAGTGCACCCGTACCAATTATCCGGGGATACAGCTCATAGGCTTCTTTTATCACATTATGAAAATTGAACCCGTCAGCCGGATTAAATTCTTTAAATTCATCAGAAATCATTTACACAAATTTTGCTCAAAATTAATCAAAAGTTAAAATATAGAAAATCAACTTCAAACTGTCAGATTGTCAGTTATTTTTTAATAAATTTGCAGACTATTCAAATACGGAATGATGGAATTATATGCGAAAGATACCGACGAAGCCAGACAAGGTGAGTCAATGCTAATCGAAGGAAAAGCAGAAAACAAGAAAAAACTTTTTATTGAAAGCTATGGTTGCCAAATGAATTTCTCTGACTCTGAAATCGTTGCATCCATATTGCTTGACAACGGATACAATACTACTTCGGTTATGGAAGAAGCCGATTTGATACTGGTAAACACCTGTGCAATCCGACACAAGGCTGAGGACACTGTCAGAAAAAGACTGACCGAATACAATGCTTTGAAAAAGAAAAATCCATCCATGAAAGTTGGTGTACTCGGCTGTATGGCTGAAAGGTTGAAGACCAAACTACTCGAAGAGGAAAAAATCGTTGACCTGGTCGCCGGTCCTGATGCTTACCGAGATTTGCCGAAATTACTCGAAGATGTGGATGACGGCAGACAGGCAATCAATGTAATTTTGTCAAAAGAAGAAACTTATGCCGATTTGAATCCTGTCAGACTCGGCGGAAACGGAGTAACTGCTTTTGTTTCTATCACAAGAGGCTGCGACAACATGTGTACTTTCTGTGTTGTGCCATTCACCCGGGGAAGGGAAAGAAGCCGTGAGCCGGAATCAATCATCAATGAATGTAAAAATCTTTGGGAAAACGGTTACAGAGAAATAACGCTGCTTGGACAGAATGTAGATTCTTATTTGTGGTATGGTGGCGGGCTAAAGAAAGATGTTGATAAAGCAACTGAGGAAGAGAAAGCAAATGCTGTTGATTTCTCAATACTTCTCGACAGAGTTGCGAATGCCGTTCCGGGAATGAGAATTCGTTTTTCGACTTCAAATCCGCAGGATATGCATGAAAGTGTATTAAGAACAATGGCAAAACACGACAATATCTGTAAGTCAATTCACCTGCCGTTCCAATCCGGAAGTACAGAAGTGCTGAAGAGAATGAACAGACAGCACACCCGTGAGGAATACATTCATTTAATAGATAAAATCAAAGAAATCATTCCTGAAATAGCTCTTTCTCATGATATTATTGCAGGTTTCTGTGGTGAAACTGAAGAAGAACACAAAGAGACGCTATCCTTGATGGAATATGTGAAATACGATTTTGGTTACATGTTTGCCTATTCCGAAAGACCGGGTACGCCTGCACACAGAAAGATGGCGGATGATGTGCCTGAAGATGTGAAAAAGAGAAGATTACAGGAAATTATAGATTTACAGCAAATTCATTCAAAACAAAGAATGGACGGTTATTTGGGCAAAACATTTGAAGTACTGATTGAAGGAAACAGTAAAAAAGACGAAAACGAGTGGTTCGGAAGAACTTCTCAAAATACAGTAATGGTATTCCCTAAAAGAGAAGGCACAAAACCGGGCGATTTCGTGATGGTAAGAGCAGATCGCTGTACCTCTGCCACTTTGATCGGAGAGATGGTTTCGGATTAATTCAGACTTGATGATTTGATGATTTGGCAATGATAAATTTTAATTAAAGAAATTAAATTTTGAACTCGAAAAACCGAAACAAAAAATTAGCAAATGGATAACTTACAAACTATAAAACAAAGATTTTCAATTATTGGAAACGATCCGGGACTAAATCGAGCACTTGAAAAGGCAATTCAGGTTGCACCTACCGACATCTCGGTTCTGGTCAGTGGTGAAAGCGGTGTGGGAAAAGAATTTATTCCGAAAATTATTCATTCACAATCACACAGAAAACACAATAATTATATTGCTGTTAACTGCGGTGCAATTCCCGAAGGAACAATTGACTCTGAATTGTTTGGCCATGAAAAAGGTGCTTTTACAGGTGCAACTGCGACCCGAAAAGGATATTTTGAAGTTGCAGATAAAGGGACTATTTTTTTGGATGAAGTGGGCGAACTTCCGGTTCCTACTCAGGTGAGATTACTGAGAGTTTTGGAAAGCGGCGAGTTCATGAAAGTCGGGTCATCTGAAATTCAGAAAACAGATGTGAGAGTAGTTGCTGCGACCAATGTGAAGATGGAGGAAGCAATCGGCAAAGGGAAGTTCAGAGAAGATTTGTATTACAGACTAAATACCGTTGAAATCAATATGCCGGCACTCAGAGAACGAAAAAATGATATTCCGCTTTTGTTCAGAAAATTTGCTGCTGATTTTGCTGAGAAATACAGAATGCCGCAACTGGAACCGGACAGTGATGCTATACAATATCTGATGGATTATCCGTGGCCCGGAAACATCAGACAACTCAGAAATTTTTCAGAAGAAATATCGGTCGTTGAAAAAGACAGAATTATAACGCTTGATAAAGTCAGAAACTATCTGCCTTATCAGTCAAATCTTCCGGCATTAATTCCCGGAAAATCAGACAATGCTGACCATTTGGAAAGAGAAATTTTATTCAAATTTCTACTCGAAATGAAGAAAGATTTGAACGATTTGCGTGCTTTGACTCTTGATTTAATTCACAACAAAGAAAATATATCAAGCTCCAATATAGAAACACTCCAAAGGGTAATCAGAGACAATGCAGCCGACCAAGCTGACGAAAGAGATTTTTCGCCAATGAAAATTCTTCCCGAAAACAACGCTGACAGTCAGGTCATGCATTCATACGACAATTACGATGACCATGAATTTGAAGAAGTAAAAATTCAGGAAGAATCACTCTCACTCCAGGACAAGGAAAAAGAAATGATTGAGAAGGCACTTGAAAAACACAAGGGAAAGAGAAGATCTGCGGCAGATGAGCTCGGAATTTCTGAAAGAACACTTTACAGAAAAATTAAACAATACAATCTGGACTAAAATGGTATTTCGAAAAATAAAATCGGGGCAACTTCTGGTCATCTCGCTGGTTTTCACAATATTCCTGAGTTTGAACTCCTGTTACACTTTATCCGGTTCATCAATTGATCCGAATTGGGAAACCATCCGTATTTCAAATTTTCCGAATTACGCACCCTATCAAAATCCAAATCTCAGCCAGCAGTTCACCGATCAGCTCCAGGACATGTTCAACAACCGGACAAGGCTTGCGCTTACCAACAGTGAAGATGCGGATTTACAAATAGAAGGTGAAATCACCGGGTATCAGCAAACATCGGTTGCGATTCAGGCAAATGAAACTGCCGGAAAAAACAGACTGACCATGACCGTCAGAGTCAGGTATCAAAACAATAAGGATGAAGACAAAAGTTTTGACCGTTCGTTTTCTGCTTATGAAGATTTTGACAATAATCTGACACTCATGCAAGCCGAATCCGCACTTCTCGACAGCATCCTCGAGCAACTTGTCGGTCAGATTTTCAATTCAATTGCAATGGACTGGTAATTCATCGGAAAGTGTGACTCCGAGAGGATTCGAACCTCCGACCAATAGTTTAGGAAACTACTGCTCTGTCCAGCTGAGCTACGGAGCCAAAAAGCAAAAGGGCTACCCACCAATGGCGGACAGCCCTTTATTCAATTATTTATAACAATTAAATTATAAGCTTATTCTACCACAGGTTCAATCGATACGAATGACCTGTTATTTGTTTTCTTGCGGAAAACAACTGTACCGTCAACCAAAGCAAACAAAGTATGATCTTTACCGATTCCTACATTGTCACCCGGGTGATGAACAGTTCCTCTTTGCCTAACCAAAATATTTCCGGCTTTGGCAGTCTGTCCGCCGAAAATTTTCACACCCAATCTTTTTGAGTGAGATTCTCTACCGTTCTTGGAACTACCGACTCCTTTCTTATGTGCCATTTTATTTTAGATTTATTTTTTAATTTCTTCAAACTTAGCAATATTCTCAGTAATCAGATTATCAACTTCTTCATGAGTCAATACTCTCTTACCTTCTTTCTCTTTAAATTCTTTACCCAAAACTATCAGAGCTTCTCTGTTACCTTTGGATTGTGAAAGACCATTTTTTCTCAAATGATAATTCAGTTCATGATCTTCACTGAAGTTTACAGTAGCATAATCTGAATTCGGATTAACTTTCTTTTCTTCAGTTTGTTTCTCTTCTTTCGCTTCAGCTTTTTTCACTTCAGTTTTTGGCTCTGCCGCTACAGCGGTTTCTTCAGCCGGAATTTCAGCGAATTTTGCAGGCTCAGCTTTTGGTGCTTCTTTTTTAGCTGCTTTTTTCACAGTTCCTCCTGCACCGATTGAAACAACTTCAATTTTGGTGAATTGCTGACGGTGACCATTTTTAACTTTATAACCTTTTCTTCTTTTCTTTTTGAAAACGATTACTTTATCACCTTTCACATGCTCGACGATTTTTGCCACTACCGACACACCGTCTATAACCGGGGCGCCAACCTGTACTGAACCATTGTCGGTCAAAAGAACACGGTCAAAAGAGATTTCTTCTCCCGGTTCTGCAGACAATTTGTTCACGAACAACTGCTGGTCTTTCTCAACTTTGTATTGAAGCCCTGCTATTTCTACAATTGCATACATTATACTTATTATTTAAATTTTCGGACGGCAAATGTAGTGATTTTTAATAGATTCACAACGCCTGATCACAATTAATTTTGAAATAATTAATTTTTTAAATTTTTTTTGCTTATCAAATTGACCTTAAACAGATTAAAATGAATGGATTTTAGATTAATAAACAACTATCCAATCTGCGTTATATTCATCATCTTAGTTACCTGTAAATCTATTGATAATCAGCTGAGTGCATTTTATTACAAATGAGATGTAAAATTGTAATTAAAAAAGGGATTTCTAAATAACTTCTTTTGTTTTATAAAATTCATGAATTTTAAATTTCCTAACCGAAAAATTTAACTTTTTCAGAAAAAAACAATAACAATTCATAAAGCTCTGAGACTGTAGTCAAATTAATGATGAAGCATATTGATTCAAGTTATTTATAATCGATATAAATTAACCGATTTCAACAATATATGCCTTTAATCAGGCATTTGAGCACCGAATTGTTCTTAAATTTACACCGCATTTTTAAGTCTGAAACAAACATGACAATCGACTATTTACCAATACTGATACTATTTGTATTAGCTGCTGCATTTGTGGTTGGCACCATAATTTTAACTCACTTTCTGGGACCAAAAAGAAGCACTGACGAAAAGCTTGACAACTTTGAAAGTGGTATTGAGCAACACGGAAATGCGAGACAGCCTTTTGCGATCAAGTATTACCTTGTGGCAATTCTTTTTGTCCTTTTTGATGTTGAAGTTGTTTTCTTTTACCCTTACGCAGTAAATTTCAAAGAACTCGGATGGGAAGGATTTGCAGCAGTCGGAACATTTATAGGTTTGTTTTTGATTATGTATGTTTATGCAAGAAAGAAAGGCGCTTTCAAATGGGAAAAATAAAGTGTCTTAATTAATTTTTTAAAAGTAACAGAATGATATTTAATAAAAGACCGGTCACGCACAACACCAATGTAAAAATGGTTGAAATGCCCGAAATGTATCACGGAGAAGGTTTCGGTGAAATGCAGCTGTCCAAAGTAGTTGGACTGGCCAGAAAAAATTCAATCTGGCCGTTGCCTTTTGCAACAAGTTGTTGCGGAATTGAGTTTATGGCAACCATGGCAGCTCATTATGACCTGGCAAGATTCGGCAGCGAGCGACTTGCATTTACACCGAGACAGTGTGATTTATTAATGGTAATGGGAACGATTGCTAAAAAAATGGGGCCGGTACTGAAACAGGTTTATATACAAATGGCAGAACCAAGATGGGTTGTTGCAGTTGGTGCATGTGCGAGCAGCGGTGGGATTTTCGATACATATTCTGTACTTCAGGGTATCGACCAGATTATTCCTGTTGATGTTTATGTTCCGGGTTGTGCACCCAGACCGGAAGCAATTTTGGACGGTGTTCTAAAAGTTCAGGAGTTGGTTGGAAATGAAGATATCAGAAGAAGAAATCAACCAGAATATCAGGAATTACTAAAAAGCTACGGCATCTTATAAAACGGTTGATTATGCTTGATGATAATTTTATTATAGAAAAATTAGTCGGAAAATTTGGTGCGGCAATTCCCGGTCAGGATTTGAATTACGACATCATGACAGTTTATGCTGATAAAGAATTTCTTTTAAATATTCTTCAGTACCTATATGACGATGAAGAACTCGGTTTTCAGTTTTTGACTGATTTAACAGCAATACATTACCCGGACAATAAAGGTGAGGAACTCGTTGTGACTTACCTTGTTTATAACATGAAGCAGAAAAAACATTTCCGGCTGAAATTTAATCTCGATATTGAAAAACCGGATATTTATACTGCCACAGCTCTTTTCGTAGGTGCAAACTGGCTTGAAAGAGAATGTTACGATTTTTTCGGGGTAAATTTTATCGGTCATCCAAACCTGACTCGAATTATAAATGTCGAAGAAATGGATTATTTTCCGCTGAGAAAAGAATATCCGCTTGAAGACCAGCATAGAAAAGACAAAGATGATGATATGTTTGGTCGTGGTGATTCTAAATTTAATTTGGGTAACCTCAATATTTAACGAGAATTTGAAATGGGAAAAAACAAAGAAAATAAAATTCAAAATATAGAGCTTCCGGAAGAATCACTGGAAAAACAATCCAGAACACTTAACCTCGGACCTACCCACCCTGCCACACACGGTGTGTTTCAGAATGTTCTGGAAATGGATGGCGAAAGAGTACTGAGTGCGGAATCTACCGTTGGATATATTCACAGAGCTTTCGAAAAAATAGCAGAACAAAGAGCTTTTTATCAGGTTACACCATTAACAGACCGTCTGAATTATTGCTCTGCGCCAATTAACAATCTTGGCTGGCACATGACGGTTGAAAAATTACTGGGCATAGAAATTCCAAAAAGAGTTTCCTATATGCGGGTAATCATTATGGAACTTGCAAGAATTTCTGACCACCTAATTTGTAATTCAGTAATCGGTGTAGATGCAGGAGCTTTCACAGGTTTCCTGTATGTAATGGAATACCGTGAGCTGATATATGAAATTTATGAAGAAATATCTGGAGGCCGGCTTACTTCAAATATTGGAAGAATCGGTGGATTTGAAAGAGATTTTAACGAGACTGTATGGACTAAAATTGACAAATTCCTTGAAGAATATCCTAAAGTACTGAAAGAGTTCGAAATGCTTTTTGACAGAAACAGAATCTTTATAGAAAGAACTCAGGGTGTTGGCGGTATCAGTCTTGACAGAGCACTGCATTACGGTTTCACCGGTCCAAACCTGAGGGCTGCAGGTCTTGATTATGATATCAGAACTGCAAAACCCTATTCGAGGTACGAAGAGTTTGATTTCAAAGTACCGGTAGGTACAACAGGTGATATTTATGACCGTTATATGGTTCGTAACCAGGAAATGTGGCAGTCTATTTCACTGATTAAACAGGCTGTACAAAAAATCAGTGAACTGAAAGGCGATGAGGCAATTCCTCATCACGCAGATGCTCCTGATTATTACCTGCCGCTTAAGGAAAAAGTTTATACCAAGATGGAGGAAATGATTTACCACTTTAAAATTATATATGGTGAAATCGATCCGCCTGTTGGTGAAGTTTACAATGCAGTTGAAGGTGCCAATGGCGAACTGGGTTATTATTTGATAAGTGACGGAGGTCGTGCAGCCTACAGACTGCACTTCAGAAGACCCTGCTTTATATATTATCAGGCTTATGCAGAAATCATCAAAGATTCAATGATCAGTGATGCATTGCTGACGATGAGTAGTATGAATATGATTGCAGGTGAACTCGATGCATAATTAAAAAAGATTAAAATTTGAACTCAGGTTTGAATTAATAATTATAAAAACAAAAAAATGGCTGAAGTTAAATTTTCAGAAGAAGCATATAAAAAGATACAGGAGTTGGTTTCCCGTTATCCCGAAGGAAAACATAAGAGTGCACTGATTCCTGCACTTCATATTGCTCAGTCAGAATCAGGCGGCTGGATGGATTCCTCTGTAATGGATCATGTAGCTGAATTGCTGAGCCTCAATCCCGTAGAGGTTTATGAAGTTGCAACTTTCTATACGATGTTCAACCTCAAACCGGTTGGAAAATATGTTTTGGAAGTTTGCCAGACAGGACCTTGTATGGTTTGTGGTTCTGACCAAATTATCAATCATATCAAGAAAAAATTAGATATAGAAGTTGGTGAAACTTCCGCAGACGGTCTGTTTACACTGAAACCTTCTGAATGTCTCGGTGCGTGCGGATATGCTCCGATGATGATGCTCGGCAAAAACTATAAGGAGCATTTGACGGTTGAGAAAGTTGATGAAATAATTGAAGAACTAAGAAATCAGGCGTAATGGGAGAGACACTTTTATTATTGAAACACAGAGATGTTCCCGGAATTCGTCATTATGATGTTTACCGAGAACATGATGGATATAAAGCTGTTGAAAAGGCGTTCAACATGACAACTGATGAGGTTTTGGAAGAGGTCAAAACTTCGGGGCTTAGGGGAAGAGGTGGTGCCGGATTCCCAACCGGATTGAAATGGAGTTTCCTTGCAAAACCGGAAGGTATTCCAAGACATCTCGTAGTCAATGCTGACGAATCAGAACCGGGAACTTTCAAAGACCGTTTCCTGATGGAATATATTCCACACAGACTGATTGAAGGCATTATTATTTCATCTTATTGTTTGGGTAGCAATGTTTCATACATCTACATCAGAGGTGAATACGGATGGATTATCGATATCCTTGAAAATGCAATAGCAGAAGCAAAAGCAGCCGGATGGCTCGGAAAAAATATAAAAAACAGTGGTTTCGACCTTGAAATCTATGTACATCCCGGTGCGGGAGCATATATATGCGGTGAAGAAACTGCGTTGCTCGAAAGTATCGAAGGAAAAAGAGGGAATCCAAGAATCAAACCTCCTTTTCCGGCTGTAAAAGGTTTGTGGCAAAGACCAACTGTGGTAAACAATGTTGAGTCAATCGCTGCCGTGGGACCAATTATTAATATGGGCGGAGAAGCCTATTCAAAAATCGGTGTTGGCCGTTCAACCGGTACCAAACTGATTTCTGCCTGCGGGAATATCAACAAACCCGGTGTTTATGAAATCGATATGACACAGACAGTTGAGGAATTTATTTATTCTGACGACTTCTGTGGCGGTATTGCAAACGGCAAAAGACTGAAAGCCTGTATTCCGGGCGGTAGCTCAGTTCCGATGTTGCCTGCCAATCTTTTACTGACTACAGCCAAAGGAGAGCCGAGATACATGAACTACGAAAGCCTTTCTGACGGTGGTTTTCAAACCGGAAGTATGCTGGGATCAGGCGGATTTATTGTACTGGATGAAGATCAGGACATTGTGTATCACACTTATACAATTTCCAGATTTTACAGACACGAAAGTTGTGGACAATGTTCGCCTTGTCGTGAAGGTACTCACTGGCTTGAGAAAATATTGAAGCGAATGGCTGAAGGACACGGAAAAATGTCTGACATCGATTTACTCTGGAGGGTTCAGGGTAATATAGAAGGCAATACAATTTGTCCGTTGGGAGATGCTGCGGCATGGCCTGTAGCATCGGTTATCAGACACTTCAGAGACGAATTTGAATGGCGGGTTCTCAATGGAGAAGCTGCACTGAATATGAAATACGGACTGGCACATTACGCAGATCCGATAGAAGTAAATAAAGACGAGGAATAATCATGGCTGAAGAGAAAGAAATAAAAATGTGTAAAGTAACCATTGACGGTGAAACTGTAGAAGTACCCGAAGGTACAACTATATTACAAGCTGCCCGAAAAATCGGAAAGCATGTAGCACCACCGACGATGTGTTATTATGAACCACTGGAAAAATCCGGAGGTTTCTGCCGTACCTGTCTGGTTGAAGTTACACAGGGAAGTGAAAAAGACCCGAGACCAATGCCCAAACTGATGGCATCTTGCAAAACAGCAGTAATGGATGGTATGGTCGTTGGCAATAAAAGCTCACAAAGAGTACTGGACGCAAGAGAAGGAGTTGTAGAATTCCTGCTGATTAATCACCCGCTTGACTGTCCTGTTTGTGACCAGGCCGGAGAATGTAAACTCCAGGATTTGAGCTACGAACATGGTGATGACGCTTCAAGACTCGATTTTAAGAAAAGAACATTCGAACGAATAGATATTGGCGACCAAATACAACTTCACATGAATCGTTGCATCATGTGTTACCGTTGTGTATTACTTGCCGATCAGCTGACCGAAAACCGTCAGCACGGCGTAATGTACAGAGGCGACAAATCTGAAATTACAACCTATATAGAAAAAGCATTAGACAATGAATTTATCGGAAATGTAATTGATGTTTGCCCGGTTGGTGCTTTGACAGACAAGACTTTCAGATTTAAAAACAGGGTATGGTTCCTGAAACCGGTTGATGCACACAGAGACTGTCCGACCTGTTCAGGTAAAGTAAGATTGTGGTACAGAGGTGAAGAAGTCTTCAGAGTAACCACGAGAAGAAACGAATGGTGGGAATCCGAATCATGGATTTGTAACACCTGCCGTTTTGATAAAAAGAAAACGGCTGACTGGGAAATTGAAGGTCCGTCAAGAGTTTATCAGGGCTCGGTTATCAGCAACAACCATGCTTCAGGTAACAGAAGAACCACCAAACCCAAAAATGTTCTGCCCGAAGTAATGAAGACAGAACCGAAATTCACTTTGGACATACATAATCAGAGCGAAGTAAACCGACCTGACAAAGACATTAGTCAAATATACGGACTGGCTACTTCTAAAGATTATCTGCATGAAAATCCGAATAAGGAAGTTGGAAAAAATTTAATTGATATACGGTGTAAAGACCCTAAAAAAAGAACACCATAATATATGAACCCGGATATATACAGCATAATAGGTGAGAAAGCAGCACTCAGCGGTGCACTGATAGGCTTTGCATTGGTTGTGGCCATGTATTCGACATGGGCAGAAAGAAAGGTTGCAGCCTATATACAGGACAGAAGAGGTCCGGACAGAGCCGGATGGGGTGGGTTGTTACAACCTCTCGCTGACGGTGGAAAACTGTTTTTTAAAGAAGAAATTACACCAAGAAAAGCAAATAAATTTTTGTTTATTCTGGGACCAACGCTGGCAATGACGCTTGCACTGATTACGGGTGCAGTTATTCCGTGGAGCTCAGAATTCAGCTGGGGCGATTCTGTAATCAACCCAATGATAGCTGATGTTAATATCGGTTACCTCTATATTCTGGGAGTGCTGAGTCTGGGAGTTTACGGTATGATGATAGGATCCTGGGCATCGAACAACAAATGGTCGCTGATGGGCGGTATTCGCGGTGCTTCACAGATTATTTCTTATGAAATTCCTCTTGGCCTTTCACTGATTGCAGTTTTTATGATCAGCGGTTCACTGAGTTTGAGCACAATTGTAAATCAGCAATTGGATGGTTACTGGAATGTTGTGGTTCAACCGCTTGGATTTATCATTTTTCTGGTTTGTTGTTTTGCTGAAACCAACAGAACACCATTTGACCTTCCAGAAGCTGAAAACGAATTAATCGGTGGTTATCATTCAGAATATTCATCAATGAAACTCGGATTCTTTTTGTTTGCTGAATATGTGAATGTATTTATCACTTCTGTATTGCTTGCAACTTTATATTTTGGCGGGTATGATATACCTTTTGTGAATGATGCCAAACTTGCAGACAGTATTGGAATAAACGCTATGGCTATTCTCCATTTTGTTGTATTGTTTATGAAATCCTGCTTCTTCATCTTCCTGTTTATGTGGGTAAGATGGACGCTGCCGAGATTCAGATATGATCAGCTGATGGATCTGGGATGGAAAAGATTGTTGCCGCTGGCACTGGTTAACTTAATTATTACAGCATTTGTAATACTTTATTTTTTTAATTAAAACAAAATGGAATTTTTAACAGATAAAGCACAGCCAATTAACAGAAAGCCAATGACTTTCTGGGAAAAAATCTATTTGGTCAACATATTTATCGGAATGTGGATTACGCTCAAACATTTTTTCAAAAAGAAAGTGACTGTCCGTTATCCCGAAACTGAAAGACAGTTTAGCCCGAATTACAGAGGTCTTCATATACTGAACAGAGATGAGGAAGGAAGAGAAAACTGTACAGCCTGTGGATTGTGTGCACTGGCTTGTCCGGCTGAGGCAATCACTATGGAAGCAGCCGAAAGACAACCGGGTGAAGAGCATTTGTACAGAGAAGAGAAGTATGCTGCCAAATACGAAATCAATATGCTGAGATGTATTTTTTGCGGTCTTTGTGAAGAAGCCTGCCCAAAAGATGCGGTATATCTCACTCAGTCTGTTGCTCCGGCAAGTTACAAACGGAAGAATTTTATTTATACAAAAGAAGATTTATTAATCCCTTTTCCTAAAAAAGAAGATAAAGAATGAGTACAGCAGAAATTTTGTTTTTCATCCTTGCAGGATTGACAGTTTTGAGCGGATTGCTGACGGTAGTTTCAAAAAACCCGATTCATTCCATTCTCTATTTAATCATTACTTTTTTTAGCATCAGCGGTCATTATATACTGATGAACGCTCAGTTTCTGGCAATTATCAATATAATTGTGTATGCAGGAGCCATCATGGTGCTGTTTCTGTTCGTGGTGATGATTATGAATCTGAACAAAGAAGACAGAGCTTTTTCTAAACCTTTTATCATCACAGCAGCAAGTCTGAGTTCTGCTCTCTTTCTTTTGCTTACAGTATGGATTTTTAAGAAATCGGATATTACAGATTCAAACCAAATCGCATTAACCGATGGCAATATCGGACTGACTGAAAAAATCGGCTCGGTGCTGTATGCAGATTATGTTGTACCGTTTGAACTGGCGAGTATATTGTTTATGTCTGCCATGATTGGTGCTGTTTTGCTTTCGACCAAAACAAAAAGGGAAAAGAAGAAAAGCGTTAAATAATTAAAATTGAAGATTAAAAAATAATGATACCGATTAGTTACTATTTGTTTCTTTCACTAACGCTGTTTTCAATAGGAATGGCAGGTGTGATTATCAGAAGAAACATCATAATCATGCTGATGTGTGTTGAACTCATGCTGAACTCAGTCAATCTGCTTCTGGTTGCTTTTTCAAAAATGCACTATGCAAAAAATCCGGGTACAGATGCAGGACTCGACGGACAGATTATGGTGCTGTTCATTATGGTTGTGGCTGCTGCTGAAGTTGCTGTCGGACTGTCAATCATGATTTTATTCTACCGTAAAGTCCACAAAACAGATGTTCAACTATTAAACCGTTTAAAGCATTAATTTATGGAGAATTATATTTGGCTCATACCACTGCTCCCGCTCTTAGGGTTTATCATCAACGGCCTGGGCAGAAAATCACTTCCAAAAAGTCTGATTTCAATAATCGGCCCGGGTGTGGTTTTTATCAGTTTCATTTTATCGGTAATGGTATTTATGAATGTGCCTTCCGGACAAGGTGCCGAACCGTTTATTTTTCATGCTTTTGATTTCTTCAATTTAGAAACTATTAAAATACCGTTTGCATTTCAAATCGATGCACTGACCAGTTTATTTATGCTGATTATTACAGGTGTCGGCTTTTTGATTCATGTGTATGCAGTTGGTTATATGAATGATGACAAAGGATTCGGGAAATTCTTTTCATATTTCAATCTCTTCATTTTCAGCATGCTGATTCTTGTTATGGGCAGCAACTTTATGATGATGTACATCGGCTGGGAAGGTGTTGGACTTTGCTCTTATTTACTGATTGGATTCTGGTACAAAAACAAAGATTATACAGCTGCAGCAAGAAAAGCATTTATTATGAACCGAATTGGTGATATCGGCTTTCTGATTGCAATGTTCTGGATTTTCAAAGAATTTGGCACACTCGAATACAGAGAGGTATTCGCTGCACTGCCCACATCATCAATTACCGAAGGTGCATTAGTCGGAATTACATTGTTGCTTTTTCTGGCAGCTACCGGTAAATCTGCTCAATTACCATTGTTCACCTGGTTACCTGATGCGATGGCAGGACCAACTCCGGTTTCTGCACTAATTCACGCTGCAACCATGGTTACAGCCGGTATTTTTATGCTGACCCGTTGCAACGAATTATTCGATATGGCGCCAATGACAAAAGGAATTGTAGCCTGGATTGGTATTACAACCGCACTGATTACAGCAACCATAGCAATGCGACAAAATGATATCAAAAAAGTACTTGCCTACTCTACCGTTTCTCAGCTCGGACTGATGTTTGCAGCCTTAGGAATGGGTGCATACATCGCAGCCGTTTTCCATGTATTGACACACGCTTTCTTCAAAGCTCTGTTGTTTATGGGTTCAGGTTCGGTAATCCATGCGATGGGTGGCGAGCAGGATATGACTAAAATGGGCGGACTGAAGAAATTTATGCCCAAAACAAATATAACCATGCTGATTGCCTGTCTGGCAATTGCGGGTATTCCACCTTTGAGTGGTTTCTTTTCAAAAGATGAAATGTTGCTGAATATGTTTATCGGCAGCAAGGCAATTTATGCTATCGGATTTGTGGTTTCGGTACTGACCGCTTTCTATATGTTCCGTTGGTATTTCATGACTTTTCACGGTGAATTCAGAAACAAAGAGGTTCAGCCACATGAGAGCCCTTCAAGTATGACTGTGCCAATGATGATTCTGGCTGTTTTGTCAGTTATAGGAGGATTTATCGGAATTCCGGCACTGTTTGCTGAAAATGGGCATAAATTGAGAGACTTCCTTTCGGGAGTGGTTCAAAATATTGAAACCGTACATGTCGATGCATCTATTGAATATATGCTGATGGGTGCACTTCTGGTTTGTGTTCTCGCAGTGATAGCACTGACCAAAAAACTTTATGACGGAAAAACAGATGCTGAAAGTCAGGGCATCATGAAATTATTTGAAAACAAATGGTATTTCGACGAAATCTATCAGGCTTTGGTTATCGGGCCGGTAGTTGGATTGGGAAATACATTGAAAAAATATATAGAGAAAGCGGGTATTGCACAAATCGTATTTGGTGTAGGCAGTTTGTCTTATTTGGTCTCAAAGCAAACCAAATCGGTACAGACAGGACATATCGGCACTTATGTTTTACTGATGGTTATTGGAATCATCGTTGGGATTGGAGTTTTCTTTTTTGGAATTATATAAAAAGCGGAAAGAATGTTTTTAGTATTAGTGATTTTATTGCCTTTGATTTTTGGAGTCGGACTTTGTGTATTCCCTCAAAAAAAATCATTGGGTTATATAGGTACAGCAGTCAGTCTGTATTTATTCATATTTTCATTGCTGTCGATTTTTGGCAGCAACGATGCCATACAAAAAGAAATTCTTGAACCTTGGTTCAAGATGGGTGATACTCAGGCGTATATTTCATT
Source organism: uncultured Weeksellaceae bacterium (assembly GCA_964346785.1). Taxonomy (GTDB): domain Bacteria; phylum Bacteroidota; class Bacteroidia; order Flavobacteriales; family Weeksellaceae; genus Moheibacter. The sequence continues at coordinate 16,543 of CAYFWH010000037.1, forward strand.
GAGTATGACCGGACTCGGTGCATTGATGGTCTTACTCACCACTTTTGTGTACTCGCTGCTGTTCATTTATTTCTTCTCGTTAAAAAAAGAATACAGTAATAATTTTTACGGATTACTGCTGATTATGTTTGCCGGATTGAACGGTGTTTTTCTTGCTCAGGACCTATTGTTGTTCTATTTCTTCTGGGAAATAGTATTGATTCCTATTTATTTCCTGATTGGAATTTGGGGCGGAAAAAACAAAGTCAAAGCCAACACAACATTTTTTATCTATACAATTTTTGGCTCTTTTCTGATGCTTGCCGGAATCATTTATATCGGCTTCAGCCTTCAACCCGGTAGTTATTTAATCAATGATTTGAAAGCAGTTACTACTCAGTTCAAAAATCTGGAATTCCTGCCAATACTTTTCCTAATTGCATTTGCAATAAAAATACCGCTGTTTCCGCTTCACACCTGGCAACCGCCTGTGTACAAAGCTTCGGACACGCCGGTAACGATTATTCTGAGTGCACTGATGGCAAAAATGGGTCTGTTTGCAGTTGTCAACTGGCTGATTGGTATGTTCCCGATTGTCTCACCAAACATGGATATACTACTCTATGTAGTAGGTTTTGGTCTGGTATATGCTTCATTAATTGCATTGACTTCAAATCATATCAAAAAAATTATTGCATTCAGCTCGATAGCACACCTTGCATTGATATTTATGAGTTTATTTACTTATTCTGAATTGGGTATCAAAGGTGCTTATTTTCAAATGTTCAGCCACGGTGTAGTTGTACTTGGAATGTGGTTGTGCTACGATTACATGAACAGAAAATATAAAGTTACTGATCTGAAATCAGTCAGAGGTCTTGCGAAAATAGACCCTGCAATTGCTGTTTTCTGGACAATTTTCTGTTTGTCGAATTTATCACTTCCGTTGACTTCAAACTTCATCGGAGAATTCACAATGTTGAATGCACTATTCCATTACAACCCTATACTTTGTGTTATGGGCTGTATCGGAGCTATCCTTTCAGAAGCATATACCTGGCGAATGAACAATGCGATTTTACTCGGCGAACAAAAAAATATCAAAGGAAAAGAAAAACCGATGTCAAAAACACTTTATCTTGTATTTGGCGCAATTTCGGTTGTCGTAATTTTGCTTGGAACTTATCCATCCATAATTTTTAACTTAATTCAAAATTAATCAGAAGCATCCACTATGAATATTATATTGACATCAGCTTTATCCGGTATCATTTTTATGTTCAGCGGATTTGTTTCCAAAAAGAAACTGCATCAGAGTATGCTCGCTGCCGTGCTTTTAATCGCTATAATGATTTCTGCGGCATTTCAGCTGGGCGGACATGAAATCCTGAGCGGGAAATACAGTAACATGATCGAATCTGATCCTTACAGAATAATGTTTTTTATTTCGCTTTGCAGTGTCGGACTTTTCTTCGTACTGGTCAACAGAAATAAAATCAGCCAGCCCGGTAAACAGGTTTCTGATTATTATGCATTAATTCTTCTGTCGCTTACAGGAATTGCAGTTCTTGCTTCTTTTAATAATTTACTTTTATTTTTCTTAGGTGTTGAAATTCTTTCAATTCCGGTCTATGTACTTGCAGGTACCGCCAAAAATAGAATGAAAAGTACTGAAGCAGCCGTAAAATACTTTCTGATGGGAGCATTTTCAACCGGCATTATGCTGATGGGTATTGCTTTGATTTACGGTGCAAGCGGCTCTTTTATGCTCAAACATATAATGACTTATTCCTCAGATATGCAAACGGTTTATTATCTGGGATGGTTGATGCTGATTATGTCGCTTTGTTTCAAAGTTTCGGTTGCTCCAATGCATTTCTGGGGACCGGATGTGTACGAAGGAACACCGACTGTATTTTCGTCATACATGGTAACCATTGTGAAAGGCGGTGGATTCCTTGCTTTCATAACTGTACTTTCAGCATTTAAAATTACTTCAGAAATAGTTGCAGAGAACTATCGTTATCTGCTGAGTTTCATAATTATTCTGACTCTGATTCTCGGGAATTTCTCGAAAATAAAAAAAAAAAGTGTTAAGAGAATGCTTGCCTATTCATCAGTTGTTCAGGCTGGTTATATGATGTTTGCATTGTTTATAATTGACCAGACATCAAAAGATGCATTGCTTTTCTATACTGCTAGTTCCGGAACGTCAAGCATAGTTCTTTTCTATGTTTTGACCAACAA
>CAYFWH010000038.1:0-18352 GCA_964346785.1 uncultured Weeksellaceae bacterium
GATAATGTTTAACTTTGAAAAAACACAAAATCATGCGTACACTTATTATAGCATTTAGCTTATTGCTTTCGGGCGTTGTTTTTGGGCAGACTCGCTTAGCATGTCAATCTTCGGATTATTGGTATAAAGAAGATTTTAAGGTTAATCTAACCCGGGATTCATACGGAATTCAGTTTGAAAGTCGAAATCCCTGCTTGACCAATTCTATTGAAAATGGCATCAAACGATTCTTTCAAACGACGCGCTACAAAGAGTATTCCCGTATGGGAAAATATACGCTGAGGATAATTAAAAAAAGAGACGGATATTTTTTGGTTCAGGAAGAAAACCCATCAAATCTTATTAAATTATTATAAATTCTTAAAGAGATTACCCTTAATCTCAATCCTTTCAAAAAATACGGTAATTTTATTTATTGCATTGAATAAGAATACATTTCGACTTTTATTAAATAGAATCAAAACAATTATTTAATACCATATTTTCTAAAAAACTCTTCAATGCTAATGGTAGATCTGGGCGTATAATTCAGTGGCGAAGCAGCTGCGAAAAGATGAACAGAATACCTGTCACGAAGATCAACCGGTGAATCAAACACAAATTCAGTCAGGCGATTAAAATCCGTATCAAAAACAGCATAACGGTCTTCAGCTTTATTTTTAATTTGAATATATCGTTTACTCCCATCTTCAAAAGCATCCAAATCAAATTCAAAATCCAAAATGAATTCCTTACCGGATTTTAATTGACAAAACCCATAATGATTTCCTCTTCTAAAAGGAATATTGTAACTAAAACCACGGGTATAAACTTCATCCCAATCAAAAGGTGTAAAATAATTTGTTTTGGGCTGAAACAAACAGAATTTTGAAGCTTCATTTTCCAAAATAAAATAAACCTCATTTTTCTGTTGAGAAGATTCTTTTTGTAGAGAATAAATGTTTTTATATTCAATCGGGAGTATCGATTTCAAACGAGAGTTTATCAAACCAACTTTTTCATTTTTAAACAATAGCAAATAATCGTAGGCATAACCGTGGATTTGAATATAATCATGAGCCATCTCTGCATCGCTTTCAAAAAGAATTAAATCATAATTCAAAGGCAAGGCTACTTTTCCGTCAAAATCAATCACACCGTATTTCTCATCTTTTGTAGCCACTAAGTAATTTTCAAACGGTAAAGAATCTATAAAGTCATAAGTTGGTTTTAACAAAACTTTTCCGAATTTATCGACTATTCCATATTTTTCATTATTATCCACGCAAATTGCTCTTCCCTTGAAGAATAGAGCCTGATTTTTATTTTCTATTTCACACAGTTTTAAGCCTTCTAAACTAAACAGAAAACTTTTTCCCGAATCATCGTTTCTGTCATAGAAATTTTCAGTTGTATTTACAGTTGTTTTAATAATTTTATCATCTTCATCATATTCGGTTTCAGCTTCCATATCCGACCAACCGTATTGAGATGAAGTTTCATAATTTTCACCATCAGCTCCTTTTGTTATCAGATATTCGATATGATCCTCAAAGATTCTTTTTCTTTCACACAGACAATCTTTCAAAATTAAATCCCCATTCTTGGTCTGTTCCAAAAAATAGGCAATGTAACGGTTGATCTGAGTTTTATCAAAATCTTTATTGGTTTTTAAAACCTCACTGAAGAAATCTATCACATTCATTTTACAATGTTTGAAAAGCTAATTTAAACTAATTTTTCACAACTTTAGAATATAGGCATACCGGTTTTTCAAAAGCCCAATCTATGTTTTCGAATGAACTTTTGACTTTCTATTACCTGAATTTACAGTCTAATCGCAATAATAAACCTTTAATAAAAACACATCTCCGACTTCACCGAAGATACTGTCTTTTCTAAGTTCAAAAATCTCATCCATGCTCATGTATTCAATATGAGTTTTTTGATAATCACGAGATAATTCATCAAAATATTCATTGACTTGTTTAATTTTCTCATCAACTTCCTTTTCGATTTCTTCTGAAGTTCCGATGGCATGATATTGAAATCCACTCGGATCATTATTGATGAGATAGTTTAAGGTATCAGCATCAACAAATACTTCGTGAAAATCATCATTTATTATGGCTTTGGTCAGCCAATTAATTTCACTTAAATCATTGATTAAATCCAGAAAATCATCTTTCGGACAAAACAGATTTCCATTGCTTTGGTATTCATTCTGAATTTCATCTGAATAATCATAACTGTCTAAATCAACGGTATAACCGGAATTGAATATGTTGAGTCTTAATCCGATATAATCACCGTTTTCAGTCAGAGCTTTCTGAAGATTTTGAATATCAATTTTATTAATAATTCCGCTAATATTTTCTCTTGTTATCATCACTTTAAATTTTAGCATTCAACATTAATATTCAATTCACTCAGTATATCTTCATCGCTAAGACTTGTGTAGTAAAGTTGAGAATCTTTGAGTCTATCACATACTTTTTCAATTCTTGCAATGGAAATATAGAACCCATTTTTTCGTAATGAATTTCTTACTTGTCTTGCAGTTCTACCGCAATAATTTGTTAATACGGTATTTTCAGCTGTTGGGATTTGAAAGTCCAAATCGAGTTTAAAATTTGAAGTGTTTTTAAATTTTCTTGTCGTTCTCATAATTGAAGATTTTTAATGATTAAAGCATTTATTGTTTTTTGTGCCTCAACCATTAAAAAATCAAGTGCCTTTAAAAAGCGAAGCGGGAAATGAAATTGCGGAAGGCTTCCCCCGGAATACCCAATTTCATTTTTTTAAAGAGAACTGATTTTTAAGAGCTTTGCACAAGAAAAACAAGAGGCTTTGATAGGTAATTCTTGAATGAGAATGATAGGTTGGAAATGGAATGATTGAAACAGAGCTTGAGTTGTTAATGACTTGATAGTAAGTCTTGTAAAGAGAATATCTTTATTTTAATATTTACTTAATATTTGACAGTAAAATAGATGAACATCATTTGCTTGTAAGTCATTGACTTCCTCTTTTATTAAGAAATTCACCTTCGTTAATCGATTCAATATGGTTAATTACAATTTGTGAAATGATTTTAAGATTAGTAATTTTATAAAATTCTTTTCAATAAAATAACAACAATTATTAATAACGACATATTTTGTCGCTTGGGAGAAGTAAGTTTGGATTAACCCAAAGTAAGATTTGATACTTTTCAAAATAATTTAGAGAAATGAGATTTAAAATAACTTTAGTTACAAACGAAATAAATGGTGAAATCCCTATTAATTATCAATATCCTTTGTCTTCCGCTATTTATAAGATATTAGCCAAAGGTGATGCTGGATATGCTGAATTTCTACATGAAAGAGGTTATGGAAAAGGTTATAAGTTTTTCACATTTTCAGATTTGGAATTCAAATACAAAAGAAAAGACGACCGGATGATTCTTCTCGACCCGAAAGTTGAGTTAATTGTATGTTTTCACCTACCAGAAGCTTCCAAAACATTTGTTGAAGGACTTTTCAAATCGGAAGAAATTGTAATTGCGGATAAAAAATCAAAAACGAGGTTTGGGGTTCAGTCTATTATTTCATTAGAAAACCCTTTGGCTATTTTTGAAGAATGTGAAATTATTAAAGTGATGGTAAAACCTATTTCAGCTATCGTTAGCGGTCCAAAAAACGAACGGAGATTTTATGACTATAAACTGCCTGATGATGTGGAATTTATTCCGAGTTTAATTTATGGTTGGCGAAATAAAATAAAAGATTCCTATAATGGTGAAGTTGCAAACGAAGCTATTCTAAGTGTCGAAATTGAATTTTATAAAAACTCGTATAGGAAGAGATTGATTCATATAAAAGAAGGGAAAAAGGGGTGGTCGAAAATTAGAGGCTCTATGAACTATAAAATTATATTGACTGCTGAACGGAGGTTTATTGACTTGATTCTAAACGCAGGAATTGGCGTGGAATGCTCACAGGGAATGGGTTGTTTGGATGTAATTGAAGAACGAATTGATAAAAACGATAATTAAAATGATAAAAGAAATTTCAAATTTTATAGAAAGTCTGGATTCTACTTTTAAGAGTCTAGGAATAAAGCCGAAAGAAGGATTACATATTATGTTCTCTATTCAAAATAGTGATGGCGAAATATCTATTCCTAAGCAATCAGTCATATATGCAACGACCAAGAAGAAAGATCCCACGCCTGATGAAATTGAGCTATTAAAAAAGGTTGCAAGTTTGACACAAGTTGCGTGGTGTGTAAATACCAACAAATGTTTTGATCTACCAATGAAGGCTATTCACTCCTGTTCTCCTTACTGTGTTGCCATTAAAAAGGAAAATTTGACTGGTGGAGAAAAGTATAATAAGAATACCAAAAAGCAGGTTTATGAAAGGATTAATAGTTATTTCGATAAAGCTTTGGAGCTAGTTGATGATGATTCAGATAAACAAAGAGTTATTTTATTTAAAAATGCAATTAATTCAGAAGACAGTTTTAATTCATGGATTAAAGATTTAGCGGAATTTAAAGAACTAAAAGACGCTGATTATGTAATCTTCTATTTAGATGAACCGATTGAGAAATTCACAAAAACAAATGAAAGATATCTTTCAGACAAGTTATTTAATACAAACGATTACAATAAAGAAATAAATGGAACAACATTTGGAACAAGTGATTTTTTCAATGGATTTCCTACAAAGAAACCGTTTCTGACACATCAGTCTGCATCCTTCGATATAGCCAATAGGATTTCGTCAAAAGATGCTAAAAACTTATATGAACTGCAAGATATTTTAGGTAGAAATATCCTTCCCAAACCCTTACCTATATTTATCTATAAAGAAGAACTAAAAGAAGAAATTCGGATTATAAAAAAAGGAGCTGAAGATGGTGAAAAATTTGGCTATCGCGAAATCATTGAGAAAATTCACGAAAAGCATCATGCAGACATCGGAAACTATTATTTATTATATTTTGATCGTGGAGAAATAAAAGACTTTGATTTTGTTGCCAGGTTTGAATATACCTTAAAAGATCAATCTGGGAATAAATGGGAGATTTTAGATCTGTTTAATGGAGGGAATGCTCAAACAATTAAAAATGTATTCCATTTTCAACTAGCTGTTCTACAACTTGTTTTTAATAATAATTTAATCACTAGAACCAAGAATGACACCTATCAATATAAATACTATGACGATATAGAAAGTAAATACTGTAAATCTGACATTACTTATATCCAAGTTTTGAAGTTTAGAAGAGCCTTTTATGATTTCATTTATAAATCAAAAAGACAGGCGATTACTTCCACCATGTTCAACGAAATTATGCAAACTTCTATTTTGGAAGATATTCGTTTAGACGAAATCAAAAATAATTTTCACACCGAAGAAAGAAATATCAGACAAAAACTAAACATTTGGTTTAGTCTTACTAATAATTTTATAAACGCTAAAAATAATCAAGTTATGAGCAGTAAATTGCAAAATCATCGCGAGTTTATCAAACAGCTTGCCGATGGAAAAACAGACATTACTACTGATGAGCAATATGCTTTTACAGTAGGGCAAGTTATTTACTATTTGCTATCGAAAAGCAAAACAGCAGATAGAAGTTACAAACGGTTAGAGCCATTTATGCAACAGGTACAATCTAAAGAATTGAATAAATCCATTGCCAGATTATTTGATTCTTATAAACACGAAAACTTCTCTGGTAATTTTCGTGCTCCTTTTGCACAGATATTAAGTTATGAAACAAAAGCGAATGTTAGGGATTTAATTCCAACAATTCTTTCAGGTGTATTTTCTGAAAACGCTTTATTTAGCAATGCTGAAAAGCCAGAAGAAATCATTACTGAAGAAAACGAAAATTAAAATATTACAAACCTTAAAATAAAAAATCATGAGTCAATCATTTAAAAACAGAGTATTTGGATGCGTTATCATCAAGGCAAATAATGCAAATTATAATGCGGATTTCACCGGTCAGCCAAGAACTTTACCCGATGGAACTGTTTATGCAACAGACAAAGCATTGAAATATACGGTACGGAATTATTTCTCAAAGAATTTCACTGATGAAAAAGTGTTTTATTTCAAAAGCTTGAATACAGAAATGCAACCAAGAGATTTGGATCAAACCTATGTAAAATTTTTTGGAGTTTTTCCAAAATCAGATAAGAAAGAAGCAGTAAAAGCAAGGAAAACAATTTTAGGTAATCTTTTGACATGTGTTGATGTAAGATTGTTTGGCGGAACATTTGCAAGTAAGGATGCTAACCTATCTCTTCATGGAACAACTCAATTTTCTCACGGAGTAAATAAATTTGAAGAAGGGGTGATTTATTCTGAGCAAATATCTTCTCCATTTCGAAATTCTAATGAGAAGAGCGCAGACTCTATGCAAACTACTTTAGGTTCACAGTTCAAACTACAAGAAGGTCATTATGTTCATCATATTTCAGTAAATCCAAGAAATTTGGAAGAAATGGCAACATCAGTTGAAAGTGCAGGACTTTTAGATTCCGATATTGAAAAGCTAAAGGAAGCCTTGAAAAATGGAGCTACTTTTTATGATTCTGCTGCTAAAACAGGAGTTGAAAACGAATTGCTATTCTGGGTTCAGTTAAAAGAAGGTTCAAAACAGGTTTTACCATCTTTTGTGGATTTAATTTCAGTAAGCAAAACTGAAAATGGAGGAAGAGTAGTTGATTTTTCTAAGGTGAAAGCTTTATTGGAAAAAGAATCTATTAATAAAGAAATCGAAAAAACTGAGGTGTTCTATAATTCCGGTCTGATCTCTTTGAACAATTTACCTGACGGAACAAGTGAAAATCCATTAAATTAATGAATTATGGCAAATGAAAAATTAATTTCATTTGACCTGAAAGCCGATTTCGCTTTTTTTAAGAGACCTGATTATAATTCCGGGATTCAACTGTCCTATAACATGTTGCATAAACCGGCACTATTGGGGATTTTAGGAGCAATAATCGGTCTGGAAGGTTATAAAGAAAAAGGAAAACTGCCAGAATATTTTATTCAACTAAAGCATTTGCAAATTGGCATCATGCCTTTAGCTCATGAACATGGTAATTATCAAAAAACTGTTTTGAGATATACCAATGGTGCGGGTTACGCCAATAAGGATGGAAACTTATTGGTGGATGAAACCATGTTGATTGCTCCGGCTTATCGTTGTTTTATTTTGTTGAATTTGGATAATGAACTGGAAGCAAAACTCTATCATTCCATTCTAAACCAGGAAGCAGAGTATATTCCCTATTTGGGGAAAAATGAATTTCAAGCCTGGATTGAAAACCCAATGGTCTATGAATTTGAGCAAACAGAAACTAATAAAGTAGGCTTTTCATTAGATAGTCTTTTCATAAAATCCGGAATTATTAAAGAGCAAAAAGTTGAGCCTGAAATCAATTTTGATTTTAGTGTAAGCGGTGGCTCATTCACATATTTTGAGAGACTCCCTATTGGTTTTAATGAAGAATTGATGCAGTATGAAATGGGGGAATTTGCTTTTACGGATTGGAAAATGAAAGCCGAAACGATTATTCCAAATTTGTTTTCTGTAAGGTATAACGGTAAGGAAACGGTAAACATCCAATTATTTTAAATTTTGAAAAGTTTTCATCAAATATTATTCGAAGCTCCTGATGTGAAAAATATTCTTTCACATCAAGAAAAATATTGGGCTCACATTCATAATGAAAAAGAACCTGAGCTTTTAGCTGAACATTTTGACTTGGTTAATTCTTATGCTGGTAAATTGGTTAAAGCTCACGGATTGGATAAAATAATTGACAAACTAATTGAGAGCTACACAAAAGCTTGGACTAACGGAATGATGGGTGAGTTTCTTAAGACTTTATTTGTACATTCTATTGTGTTTCATGATTTTGGAAAGATTAATGAAAATTTTCAGTTGAAAAGGATGGGCAACAAAAGTTTTAATTTTAAAACTTATTCATCTTTAAATCCTGATTATGGACATTCTTATTTAGGTGCCTTTATCTTTTTAAGTTATCATATCTCGCAGATATTAAAAACCGAACTTTCGCAATCAGAGAAATCCATACTTATCAGCCATTGTTTCTTTTTTGCTTATCCCATTTTACAGCACCATAGTTCAGCATTGTTTAATGTCATTGAAAGCGATGGACTTTTTATTAGGTTTCAAGATGTTTTGGAAGAATTAAAACCATTTTTAGAAGAGTATCAAGTAGAGTTAAATGATAGTCTTCTCAATTCCATTTATTTAAATATGGAAAAACTTTGGTTTGATGTTATATCTCCAAAATTGGAAACGGAATTCTTTCCGCTCTACGCCTTATTAAAACTCAATTTTTCCATTCTCACTGCTTCTGATTATTTAGCTACACATGAATACATGAATGGTAACAAGCAAGAAGATTCAACAACCACGGATTTCGGCATACTTGAAAATAGAGAACGAGTGCTTGAAATCTGTGAACATTTGAAATCCTTCAAGCACAATGCTATCACCTATTCTGAATTAAACAAGCATCAGGTTAGTTTCCCAAGAGAAAGGTCAAATGAAAATTTGAATTTCTTGCGAAAACAAATGTCAATCGAGGTGGTAAATCAAATAAAAGGAAATACTGACAAAAATTTATTTTATTTAGAAGCACCTACCGGAGCCGGGAAAACGAATTTGTCTGCTTTGGTTTTAGGGGAATTATTGAATGCGAGCCCTGAATTAAATAAAGCCTTCTATGTGTTCCCGTTCACAACGCTTATTACACAGACTTACGGTGTTTTGAAAGAAAGTTTAGGATTAAAGGAGGGTGAAATAGTAGAACTTCATTCAAAGGCTCAACTTGCTTCAAAAACCGAACAAAATGAGGATGGCATTTATGGTGATTCCAAAAAGGATTTCATTGATAATTTATTCGCACTTTATCCTTTTACGCTACTCTCTCATGTAAAGTTTTTTGATATTCTGAAAACCAATTCAAAAGAAGAAAATTATTTATTGCACCGCCTTGCTAATTCAGTGGTAATTATTGATGAGATTCAATCTTACAATCCCGCGATTTGGGATAAAATGTTGTTATTCATTGAGCAATATGCTAAGTACTTCAATATGAAGTTTGTTTTAATGTCGGCAACATTACCTAAAATCAGCAATTTGAATATCGGTTTTGAAAGTAAAGTCGAATTTATTGATTTGTTACCCAATGCAAAGGATTATCTAACCAACATTAATTTTAGTGGTAGAGTACAGTTCAATTTAGATTTACTTCAAAGAGAAGAGCTTGATTTAGAGGAATTAAAAAATATTGTTTTGGAGAAATCCAAAGAATACGCTGAAACGAATGGTTCTGTAAAGACGATTATCGAGTTTATTTATAAAAAATCTGCAACTGCTTTTCAGAGATTATTTGAGAATGATGATTTCTTTGAAGAGATATTTGTTTTATCCGGAACCATTTTAGAACCAAGAAGAAAAGAGGTTATTAATTATTTAAAAAGGAATAAAGACACCCAAAAGAATATCTTACTCATAACAACACAAGTGGTGGAAGCCGGAGTGGATATTGATATGGACTTAGGTTTTAAAAATACTTCACTTTTAGATTCTGACGAACAGTTAGCAGGGCGTGTCAATAGAAATGCAAATAAAGACACTTCCAATGTTTATTTATTTAATATTGACGATGCTAAAGTTTTGTACGGCAAAGATTATCGCTTTAAAAAAACCAAAGAAATGACTTTGGAAGATAGAGCAACTATATTACAGAATAAAGATTTCAGAAAACTGTACGAAAAAGTGCTTTTAAGCATTGATGATCTTAATAACCCGATTTTTGCAGATTCTATTCTCGAGTTTCAAAAAGACTTTAAAGATTTAAGATTTAAAGACATTGATAAAGAATTCCAAATTATTAATCAATCCAATAACAGCATTTTTATCCCTTTAAATATTCCTGTTCAAATAGAAGGTTTACAAGAATCAGAATTTGAAAATATCTTTTCAGAAGAAGAAATTGACTTTCTATCATCCTTTTCTATTATTCCAATTTTTGATGATGAGTTAAATAAAGAAACAATTAATGGAGCTGAGGTTTGGGAGCTTTATAAAAACTTTATCCAAAATAATAGCAGAAATAAAGGTTTTGATATCCAGAAGAAAATTGATTTTAAGAAACTTCAAACCATCATGTCAAAGTTCTGCTTTTCTCTAATTTCTCATTCAAAAGATTATAGAGAACTTCAAAATGGGTTTGGGTTTGAAGAGTATGGCTATTTTTATTTTGACCACTTTGATGAAATAAAAGAAAGCGGGAAGGTGTATGATTACAATACAGGATTAAATTCAGATGCATTTAGTGATTCCAACTTTATTTGATTATGAATATCAATGCAACTTTAATAAATCTTTATCGTGTCTGTCCAAGAGAATGTTGGTTACATGCCAATGGAATACGAATGGAACAAACATCCGATTTGGTTTTGGATGGAAAAATCATCGAAGAGGAATCCTATCAGCAAAGAAGTGAAAAGTATTCCCAAATCGAATTATCTTACGATTTTGATGGCGTTTCATTAACCGGGAAAATTGATTTCTTTGATAATAAAAATAGAATCATCCATGAAACAAAAAGAGGGAATAAAGTTGAGGATGCTCATATTTGGCAAGTCAAATTTTATTTATGGCTATTGAAGTTAAACGAAATAAAAGCAGAAAATGGGATTATTGAATATCCTAAGCTTAGAGAGACTACGAAAGTATGTCTTGATGCTAATGATATAAAAGAATTGGAAGAAAATGTTATAATAATCAAAGCATTAATTGAGGGAGATATTTGTCCTCCGGTATTAAACTCAAAAATATGTAAGAGTTGTAGTTATTATGATTTTTGCTATGCGGGAGAAGAGGGAGATTGATTCAATTCAATCCAATCTCATTCAATCCAATCTAAAAAAAATGAAAAAAAGTTACTATCTCTTCAACCCCGGCAGACTAAGCCGCAAGGACAATACTTTAAAATTTGTCCCAACAGATGCTTCTGGAAAGGAGGGCCCGGCTAAGTATTTACCTATTCAGGGAATCGACAATTTATTTTGTTTTGGAGCCTTGGATGCTAATTCTGCCATGTATAATTTTCTAGGAAAACATGGAATTACCGTTCATTTCTTTGATTATTACGAACATTACACCGGCAGTTTTATGCCCAAAGATTATTTGTTGAGTGGCAAGGTCATTATTGAACAAAGCAAACATCACACAAGTAAAAAACTCAGAATGGTTATTGCTAAACAATTTGTGGACGGTGCCACCGCTAATATTCTAAGAAATTTAAAGTACTATCAAACCAGAGATCGCGATTTAGAGTTTCATATCAAGACCATTGAGAATTATAGAATTGAAAAAGAAAACGCGAGAAGTATTTCGGAATTAATGGGTTGGGAAGGAAATGTCCGTCAGGTTTATTATGATGCTTTCGAAGAAATAATCCCGGGTTTTGAGATGGGCAACAGAACCAAAAGACCTCCGTCCAATGAAGTAAACGCTATGATTTCTTTTATAAATATGATGTGCTACACACTGTGTTTGGATGCTATCTATCATACTCAATTAAACCCAACCATCAGTTTTTTGCACGAACCCGGTTACAGAAGATACTCTTTAGCGTTGGACATTTCGGAGATTTTCAAGCCCATACTTGTTGACAGATTGATATTTAGTCTTTTCAATAAAAAAGTTATTGGCGAGGAAGATTTTGACAAAAAACTAAACTATTGTTTGCTCAACGACAAAGGCCGGAAAAAGGTTTTGCGTGCTTGGGAAGAAAGATTGCAAACTACGATAAAACACAGAAATTTGGACAAAAGCGTTAGTTATAAACATTTAGTAAAATTAGAAACTTATAAGTTGCTGAAACATATTATGAAAATTGAAGAATACAAACCGTTTAAAGCATGGTGGTAGAAAAAGTTTTTTAAAAAAATATTAATCAAATTGTTATGTACATTATCCTCGTTTACGACATCGGCGAAAAAAGGGTAGCAAAAATGCTAAAGCTATGCAGACAATATCTCAACTGGATTCAGAATTCTGTTTTTGAAGGTTCTATATCACCAGCCATTTTGAGAGAATTAAAAATGAAAGCCAAAGAAATTATGGTAGAGGAAGAAGATAGTTTGATTATCTTTACAAGCAGAGACGAAAAATGGCTCGAAAAAGAAGTTATCGGCAAAGAGAAAAATGAGCTGGACACATTTTTATAAGTCGTCCAACTACACAAAAATAGTCACGACTGAAGCTCTTTGACATATTGGAAAATAAAACAATTTGAGAATGAACTCATTAGAAAGTCGTCAATCCCCGGTCATTTTTAAGGGATTTGGGGTTGACGACTTTTTAACCATATTTTCATTTATAAAATTAATATAAGACATTCATTATCAATTGGAAATAATTTGTATTTTTACGGCTCTTAATCGCACCAAACTGGAATTGAAACATAGTTTCGGCTTTGTAAGTCCTTTGACCTTTAGACTCTTAATCGCACCAAACTGGAATTGAAACTTTCATCATTGAAGGTTCCGGGAACTGGTCCGAGACTCTTAATCGCACCAAACTGGAATTGAAACTAACCTTCTCCTGAATTTGTTACATGTAATCCAAACTCTTAATCGCACCAAACTGGAATTGAAACATGATACTTCAATACAATCGTTAGGATCTGCAGGTCCTCTTAATCGCACCAAACTGGAATTGAAACACAGTTGAAGTTACAAGAAAATAAACAAGCTGCCGCTCTTAATCGCACCAAACTGGAATTGAAACGAGACACTAAATACACCACAAGCGAACATGGCAGGCTCTTAATCGCACCAAACTGGAATTGAAACTGCTTCACAAGCGTAATGCTTTCATCTTTTGCATCGCTCTTAATCGCACCAAACTGGAATTGAAACATCCATAACCAACAACCTCAATCCCCACCTCTTCCACTCTTAATCGCACCAAACTGGAATTGAAACAGAAAAACGATTTAAGGAACCCTGAAAAGGCACTTACTCTTAATCGCACCAAACTGGAATTGAAACTTTTTTTACAGTACCTTTAAGATTAATATATGCAGACTCTTAATCGCACCAAACTGGAATTGAAACAATTTTGTCCAAGCTCTTGGGATACCTTGTTGGTACGCTCTTAATCGCACCAAACTGGAATTGAAACCTTTTTTACAGTACCTTTAAGATTAATATATGCAGACTCTTAATCGCACCAAACTGGAATTGAAACCAATATCTCTCCAGCCGTCAGTGTATTGGTCTTCTGCTCTTAATCGCACCAAACTGGAATTGAAACCTTTTTGCAAAACATACATGTGAAACGGAAACGGATCTCTTAATCGCACCAAACTGGAATTGAAACAGTTCAGGGTAAAGGTTATGCAGAAGACCCTAAATCTCTTAATCGCACCAAACTGGAATTGAAACTTCCAGTAGTTAACAAATGTGCTTCTCGGAGTTGCCCTCTTAATCGCACCAAACTGGAATTGAAACATGGTTTCGGCTTTGTAAGTTCTTTGACCTTTAGAACTCTTAATCGCACCAAACTGGAATTGAAACATCTCTAACTTGCACTCCTTATCCAAGTCCATAGGCCTCTTAATCGCACCAAACTGGAATTGAAACATATCGTTTATAAAGTCATCCATGTTTCTTGCAATTCTCTTAATCGCACCAAACTGGAATTGAAACTAGGCTGTTATATGATAACCGCTGTTTTGAGCAGAAGCCTCTTAATCGCACCAAACTGGAATTGAAACGTCGAAGCAATTGTATAACCTGTTAAACCAGACTTCTCTTAATCGCACCAAACTGGAATTGAAACCGGCTGACCAAACCGAAGTTGACTTTTATGAGTTAGCTCTTAATCGCACCAAACTGGAATTGAAACAAGTTCAACACACTTCGATAAACACAACCTAACTCCCTCTTAATCGCACCAAACTGGAATTGAAACGATATATGAGATTTGGAAAGAAGTTAAAGAATATGCTCTTAATCGCACCAAACTGGAATTGAAACCCACCGCAAATCAGTTGTTTTTTGATTTCGTAATTCTCTCTTAATCGCACCAAACTGGAATTGAAACTAAAAATCAAAACAAAGTGCATCTACAATGAATCTTTCTCTTAATCGCACCAAACTGGAATTGAAACATTGTGATTACACCATTGTTTATGAAAAATTCACTATCTCTTAATCGCACCAAACTGGAATTGAAACATTGAAGATCGCTTGGTGATACAATCAAGTTGATTCTCTTAATCGCACCAAACTGGAATTGAAACTTGATACTTGTGTTATTAGTTTCTCCGATATCTACCTCTTAATCGCACCAAACTGGAATTGAAACATTGTATTTGATTTGCGACAAAATCGGAATTGAAATCTCTTAATCGCACCAAACTGGAATTGAAACATTCTTAAATCAAATATTGATCGTTTCATGAATTTTACTCTTAATCGCACCAAACTGGAATTGAAACATTCTAAATTGATTAGATTCAGATGATAGTGTAGAACTCTTAATCGCACCAAACTGGAATTGAAACATTTGATATTTAAAAAATAATTTATGAATGAAATAGCTCTTAATCGCACCAAACTGGAATTGAAACATGACAATATCTAACAGGTTATCAGCTGTTTTTTCAACTCTTAATCGCACCAAACTGGAATTGAAACTAGATTCCCTGGTCATAGGAATTGACAGCATTTGTCACTCTTAATCGCACCAAACTGGAATTGAAACAATCAGGAGCTGAGCTTTTTGGTGTGGTAGTTCCACTCTTAATCGCACCAAACTGGAATTGAAACATGATTGCACCCATTCAGCCATTGCAGATTTGTATTCTCTTAATCGCACCAAACTGGAATTGAAACATTGGTGGAACTGGTGCATTAGATCCATCAGATTTCTCTTAATCGCACCAAACTGGAATTGAAACATTGATAAGCGAAGAATGGCATAAGAGATACTTCAACTCTTAATCGCACCAAACTGGAATTGAAACATAAGATTGTAACGAAAAATGAAGGCCGTCAGGCAACTCTTAATCGCACCAAACTGGAATTGAAACACAAATGCACGGCATATATGCCGTATAAAAAAACATCTCTTAATCGCACCAAACTGGAATTGAAACAGAATTTTTCGAACCATAGCGTGCATTGGAATTACGCTCTTAATCGCACCAAACTGGAATTGAAACCACCATGCATCTCCCTGACCTTCGCAATACACATCCTCTTAATCGCACCAAACTGGAATTGAAACATTCTATCCATAGTCGCCTCATATACATTTTTCATACTCTTAATCGCACCAAACTGGAATTGAAACATCTTTGCCCTGCTTCTTTTTCGGCTTGTTTCTTTTCTCTTAATCGCACCAAACTGGAATTGAAACATAAAGTACCTTCCTCAAATGCATCATTTGACAAACTCTTAATCGCACCAAACTGGAATTGAAACAGTCAGATATCAGATCCATTAATGATTTGATTGAGCTCTTAATCGCACCAAACTGGAATTGAAACTCCTCTGTTACTTCTTCCATTTCAGGAGTGACAGGCTCTTAATCGCACCAAACTGGAATTGAAACATTTTAATCTTGCCTTTTGGATTCCAACCTTTGGATCTCTTAATCGCACCAAACTGGAATTGAAACGATGAACCACTTTGGGATTTTAACATCAAACCAACCCTCTTAATCGCACCAAACTGGAATTGAAACATTGACCTTTCAAGTCAAAAGAAAATGGCAAGTCATCTCTTAATCGCACCAAACTGGAATTGAAACAGTTTACAACCCATCCGGTAGGATTGCCGTTTTCCTCTTAATCGCACCAAACTGGAATTGAAACATCAGATTTTGAACCCTCACACTCTTTTTGTGTTTCCTCTTAATCGCACCAAACTGGAATTGAAACATCGAACTATTTCACTACTTCCATTCTATTTGTTAAGCTCTTAATCGCACCAAACTGGAATTGAAACTTATTTATTCTCTTGTCAATCCATTTTTTTACGCTTGCTCTTAATCGCACCAAACTGGAATTGAAACGCTTCTGCCTGCTGTAAGATTTCAGCTTCTATTTCCCTCTTAATCGCACCAAACTGGAATTGAAACGACAATCCTGAAACAATCGTTGTTACTCAACAACATTCTCTTAATCGCACCAAACTGGAATTGAAACATCCGTACAAGCATCATCATATAAGTGCTTTCGGCTCTTAATCGCACCAAACTGGAATTGAAACATCAGTGTGAGGGTAGTTGAATCGCTGATGAGCTTGCTCTTAATCGCACCAAACTGGAATTGAAACATAATTTGTCTAACAGTTAATGCATCATCTGGAACGCTCTTAATCGCACCAAACTGGAATTGAAACGCCATATTACAAATTGACTTGTGAGAGCTGAAACCCCTCTTAATCGCACCAAACTGGAATTGAAACATTACAGGCAAATTAAAAATTGGTATTCCATCAACTCTTAATCGCACCAAACTGGAATTGAAACAATGTTTTGAATGCTTTCACAATAACGGTTCAGGAACTCTTAATCGCACCAAACTGGAATTGAAACCCAAAATAGTTGAACGCAATTATTTTCTTTGAATTCTCTTAATCGCACCAAACTGGAATTGAAACTGTCAAACGGACACACAAATCCGTAATACATTTTACTTATAATCGCACCAAATAGGATTAGAAACAGTTAAAGTAGTTCTTTCTCACATTAATGGCTGATTTTTGCTTCTTAATCAAATAAACCCTAGAAAAATTATTATTTTCACCGAAAAGAACAAAGGTTATTTAAATTAAAAGTAAAAGAGATGGCAAGTTTTTTAACAGGTAGTGAACTTAATGCAAGCATTGAAAAAATATTTGAAAACGCAAATGCACAAATAATTATTATTTCTCCATATATAAAACTACATGATCGAATAAAATCTGTATTGAAGGCAAAAGATGAACATTCCATTGAAATTATTATTGTTTTCGGTAAGAATGAAGATGATATTTCGAAAAGTATAACTAAAGAAGATTTTGAGTTTTTAAGAGAATTTCCAAATATTTCCATTTTTTATGAAAAACGACTACATGCTAAATACTATGCAAATGAAAGTAGCGCGATTCTAACCTCGATGAATCTTTATAGTTTTTCTCAGAATAACAATATAGAATTTGGAGTTTTAACAAAACGATCATCTCTTGGGAATTTAATCAAAGATGATAATCTTGATAAACAAGCATGGGAATACTTTGATAGGGTGATTGACCAAGCTGAATTATTTTTCAAAAGAACGCCACAGTACAAAAACATAAATTTCGGATTTTCTACACGATACGAAGAGTCAATTTTAGAAAGAGATTTATTAAGTATGAAATTTAACTTAAATAAAGCTATCAAGAAACAAAAAGGAACATCTTTTACCAAACCGAAAAAGTCACTGGCTACCGGTTATTGTATTAGAACTGGAAAAGAGATACCCTTCAATGTTGAAAAACCAATGTGTTATGAAGCATACAAAGAATGGAGCAAATACAACAATCCGGACTACCCTGAAAAATATTGTCATTTTTCGGGAGAAAATTCAAATGGAGAAACTAGTGTTAAGCATCCCATTTTAAGAAAGAATTGGAAAAAAGCTAAGGAAATTTATATTTTATAAAATAGGGAGTACATCATAACTCCCCATCATTCGCAAATGAATAATATCTGTGTTCATTCGGATGAAGAATAATATGATCGTGAAGTTCAACATCTATCAGGTTCAAAGCAGATTTCACCTTTCGTGTGATATGTTTGTCAGCGGAACTTGGTGTCATATTTCCTGAGGGGTGATTGTGAGCCAATATTACACCGCTTGCCAATGTGTCTAAAGCGTATTTTGCAATAATCTTGATGTCAACAACAGAACTAGTAATCCCACCCTGGCTGATTTTAGCATAACCAATCGTATTATTTGCACGATTCATTAGCAGAATAAATACACTTTCAAAGACTTCGATATCATCGCCATAAAACTGACGGATAAATTTAAAAGCTTCAGAAGTTTGTGTAATTTTGACATTTGGAAAGTCGGTTTGAAGTTTTTTCAATTCGAATAATTTGGTTTTGGATTTAAACTCTTTCATAGCTCGAGATTTTAAATTAATAAAGCATTTGATGTTTTTCGTGCTCTATGAATTAAAAAAATCAAGGGCTGGTAAAAAGCAAAGCGGGAAATGAAATTGTGGAAGGCTTCCTCCGGAATACCCAATTTCATTTTTTTACAAGG
>CAYFWH010000039.1:0-5850 GCA_964346785.1 uncultured Weeksellaceae bacterium
TCCTCATCTCCCTCTTTTCCACAGCCCCGCCTCGTTTCAATAAAATTATAAATAAAAAACCCCGGAAATTCAACCGGGGTTTAAGTTTGCAGATTGAAACTGTTATTTCTTAATAATCTTTTTGGTAGTAATACCTTCATCAGATTTAATCAGAACCATATAAATTCCCTGAGTTGCTGAACTCATATCAATAGTTTCACTTCTTATCAATCTGTCAAAGTTCTTGTCATAAACTCTTTGCCCCATTGGGTTTACGACTTTGATATTTACATTGTTCAGAGATTTATCTAATTTTATATTTAACTTATCAGTAACCGGGTTGGGGTAAATACTGATATAATTTGATAAATCAAGATCATCGGTTTTCATAACCGGTGTTTGAATTCCTGACATAACCAGAGCAAAGTTTTGCTTGTTGTTGACCAGGTTTCCTTTATGAGTAACTGTCAGTGTGTAAGTATTACCTGCAGTTGGATTAGTGATTACAATTTGTTCAAGATTATCCACTTTATTATCTTCCTGTGTAGCAGCAGCAGAAGGATTGTCAGGATTCAGTTTCCATGGGAAATAAGTTTCAGAACCTTTTGTAATTCTCAAATCCAGATCATTGACCAATCTTGGTGTTCTGTCATTTAGAACCAGCTCTGGAAGAGGTGTTGCTGCAGGGTCAAGCCACGCAATAGTTGCTTTAATATCCTCGCCCCCGGCAGCTTTGAACTCTAAACTGAATGTGTCGCCGTCATTAAGCAGTAAATCAGAAGTGAAATACTTATCATCTGTATTGATTATAGTTTGTGTTGCTTCAAGTGCATCGATCAGACCATATCCAAAAATATAATCAGGTCCGGGTGTTGTTCCTGTCTCATTTGCTGAATTCACTAACAGTGCCTTCATCATGTCTGATCTCAGATAGCCTCCGTCAAATTCATGTTTAACTTCCTGAAGCAACAGGCCTACACCAGCAGCAGCCGGTGATGAAAATGAAGTTCCTGACCAGCTAACATAAGAGGTATCCGAAGAATATGTGGCAGAGGCTACACTTTCTCCAATTGCAGAAACCTCGGGTTTGATTCTACCATCATCAGTAGGTCCCCAACTGCTGAAACTTGTGATTTTCACACTGCTCGGTCCTGTATATCTTCCGTTTGAACTGCTCAAAGGCTTAACAGCAGCCACATTAATTGTATTTTTTGCTACTGAACCCGAGAAAGCAAGACAGTCGTAGCCGCCCTGAGCCATACAGTCGTTGGGTCTGTTAACGCCAGTTATGAATTCCCAATTTCCGGTTTCATCAAAAGCGTAATGATCTACTGTAGCATTCGGACCTTCATTTCTGTTGTTTCCGGCAGATTTGAAAATTGAGTGTTGAGGCGCACCAAACGCAATCTGATCATAAGTTTTGTCAGTATTGGTATAAAACCCAAAAAGAACTGATTCTGTTTCTGATATATGCGGATATCCATACCAGTACCAGGAAGATTGGCTCGAATTATAATACCAGCCTGTCAATGAACCGTACGAGTGATTTGATACCATATAATCTTGATTTTCAGGCTGACCCGAATGATATCCCATTTCAGATGTAGTATTTCCGTTAGTGAAATTCAGAGATTTCAAATTTGCCTGTGGAGCCATTCCAATGGCGTTTGTGTTTACTCCCGCAGCCATAATAACTCCAGCAACTCCGGTCGCATGGTCAGAATTACTTCCATTGGTTTCAACCAACTCAACTCTGCCGGTAAATTCCTGATGTGTAGTCCTGACTCTTCCGCCATCCCAGATATATGCAGTATATCCGTTTCCGTCAGCGTTAACCCCGGAAACTGTGCCGTCACTTAAATAATCTACATTCATAGATCTTTGCTGGCTGCGGCTGCTCGTACTGAAGTAAACAGGTGTATTGTAATCAATAGCTTGAAATCCAACTTCTTCATCAACCGGATGATCAGCATACTTTACAGCTTCTGTTTCAACTGCCTGAGTGTAATCAGCTTCAGTCTGAGCCGTAATTTTCTGCAATTCATCATAGTTGACGGTTTCCTGTGCATAGGAAACTGTCAGCATAAATGCTGCAGCTAAAAAAGCAATTTTTTTCATATTGTTGTTTTTATATTTTCTGAATATCAAAGATAGAAACTTTTGCTGTAAATTGACCATAATTTATGAATACCTTTTTTCCTTCTATTTTTTCAATAATGCCAATACTGTTACTGTCTGTCAGTTTGATGCGTTCTCCGGGCTTCAGATTTTCAATGTCAGTTTGTGTTTTTTCCTCTTTGATTTCCTTTAATTTTTGTTGTTTTTCTTTGATTTCTTTTCTGTTTTCTTTCAATTCTTTCTTGATTTCTTTCTGAATGATTTTCTCTTTCTTTTTTTCAACCGGATTGACTTCTTTTTTCTTTGAATTCTCAATTTCAACCCATTTCAGAAAACTTGCAATCAATTTTTTCTTGTTTTTTGTTTTCAGGTATTCATCTGCCCATTCATCCATTTTTCTGCCTGATTGAAGTGTTTTGAGTTCATTGTCATACAATTGTTGAAAATCCACCAGTTTTTCTTTGGTTTTTTCCTGAATGTTTTCGAGCTCTTTGTTTTGTTCTTCCGATGTTTGTTTTAGTTCTTCTACTTCATCTCTGGTCTTTTGAATCTCAAATTTTTCCTGCTGAAGTTTTACAATTGTTTTATCCAGTCTGACTTTGTCTTTTTCTACTTTTTTTCTTGCCCGGTTGATTAATCTGAAAGGAATCTTGTTTTTTTCTGCAACTTCAAATGTAAATGAACTCCCCGACTGACCGAGTTCCAACCTGTAAAGAGGAGTTAATCTGTTCTTGTCAAAAAGCATACTTGCATTAATTGCATTGGGAAGTTTTTCTGCTGCTATTTTGATGTTTGTATAGTGGGTAGTAAAAATTCCAAAAGCTTTTCTTTCATAAAATTCTTCAAAAAAGACTTCAGCCAGTGCACCTCCAAGTTCAGGGTCAGAACCGGTTCCAAACTCATCAATTAACAATAAACTGTTGTCATCTACATTTTTGATAAAATCTGACATTTGTTTCAACCGGTAACTGTAAGTACTTAGTTGATTCTCTATTGATTGATTGTCGCCAATATCTGTAAAAATCTTATCAAAAAATCCAATTGTTGATTTGGGATTGACCGGAATCAGAATACCGCTTTGAATCATCAATTGATTTAACCCAATGGTTTTCAGTGTGATACTTTTTCCGCCTGCATTCGGACCCGATATGATAATAATCCGCTGTTTATTGTCCATTCTGAAAGTCTGTGGCCAGGTTTTCAGTTTTTTTTCTTTGTTGTTCAAATAAAGTAAGGGATGAAAAGCATCTATATAGTCTAATGTTTTCTGATTCGTCAATTGAGGAAGACAGGCATTAGTTTCAATTGCAAAAAGTGCTTTGGCTCTTGTAAAATCAAGATATTCAAGCAGTTGTTCGTAGTCTTCCAGAGTGTTTTTATGTATCGATATTGTTGAAGTAAGTGCTCTTAATATTTTGATGATTTCCTTTGATTCTTCTTCTTTTAACTCATCCAAATCTCTGCTTGGTTTTTGAATACTTTCCGGTTCGATAAATGAAATAGAACCGGTTTTTGATGTTCCAAGCAACCTTCCTTTGACTCTCTTTCTTACCGATGAATTTACAGCAAGAACTCTTCTGTCGTCAACAACTGATTCTTTGATTTCATCGAGATATTCAAGATTATAGCTGATAGATTTTTTGAACAATTCTGAAATGCGGTGATTCAAATGTTTGATTTTTTTTCTGATTTCAAATAATTCGGGACTTGCATTGTCCTTGATTTCACCATGGCGGTTAAAAACTTTGTCAATTTCGGTGACGATTTCTTTTTCGTATTGTAATTTAGAAATCAATGAATACAGTTCAGGAAAATATTCATTAAATTTTTTAATGAATTTAGTTATCTCCTTTATTTGCAGAGTATTTGATTTAATTTGAAAGAAATCCTCAACATTCAAATAATAGTTTTCTAATTCAATATGAACTAAGAAATCGCTCATATAATAAAACTCTGAAAAAGGAATTTGATTCTCTGATTGATAACCCGAAAGATATTCATTGGTCGTATTCAAATCCTGAATCAGATATCCGGTATTGTCGTACGGTTTTAATTTCATAATTCTTTCAGCAGTGCCTTCGTTAAAAGTCAAAGCTGAAATTTCTTTAAGAATTTTCGGAAATTCAAGATCCGATAATGTTTGTTCTGAAACCTGCATTGGTGCAAAATTAATTTATATTTGTTAATCTCTAAATTAATTTGATGAATGTAAGAATTGAACCCTCCTGGAAAGCTGTTTTAAAAGATGAATCTGAAAAGTCAGATTTCGAAGATTTAGTTGATTTTGTCAAACCAGAATACAAAACCCAAACTATCTTTCCACCGGCATCCAAAATTTTCACAGCTTTTGACCGATGCTCTTTTGACAAGGTTAAAGTTGTTATCATAGGTCAGGATCCCTATCACGGCAGAGGACAGGCCAATGGTCTTTGTTTTTCTGTAGCCGACAATATTCCATTTCCGCCAAGTCTTCAAAATATTTTTAAAGAATTAAAAGATGACACAGGAACAGAAATTCCTAATTCAGGTAATCTTGAAAAATGGGCTGATCAGGGTGTGCTGCTCCTCAACGCTACTTTAACAGTTCGCGAATCTCAGGCTGCCTCTCATCAAAATCGTGGATGGGAAGAGTTTACCGATTCGGTTATCAACAAGCTTTCTAATGAGAAAAAAAATCTTGTTTTTATTTTGTGGGGTTCTTATGCACAAAAAAAGGAGCTGTGATTGACCGTTCAAAACATTTTATAATTCAATCACCTCATCCATCACCGCTTTCAGCTTACAGAGGATTTTTTGGAAGTAAACCTTTCTCAAAAACCAATGAGTTTCTAAAATCAGTGCAGATTGATGAAATTAAATGGTGACAGATGTCGTAAATTTAAAGAAAAATGACTACATTTGGGGAAAGTATTAAAAATGTCAGAAGAAAAACCAAAATACTCAGACAGGATAATCAAAACTGAAGAGCACGATAATTTACTTCAGGAAGCAGCCGTACAATTACAAAATACCGGTACGCTCAGTGTCAGCAACAGAGTTGTACTTATGGGAATTGTCAGAAATGGAGTAGGTTATGAATCTTTCGAGCGACTTCTTTCCAAATATCCTTTTTCAATCGAAGAATGGTCAGAATTTCTTCATTTGTCAGAGCGAACTCTTCAACGATACAAGAAAAACGGGACTTCTTTTGATTCGTTGCAATCAGAAAGAATTCTGCAAATCACTTTGCTTTACCAAAGAGGTGCAGAAATGTTCGGGAACAAGGATAATTTCGACATTTGGCTTAATACAACCAGCATTGCACTTGGTAAAATCACGCCCAAAGAGTTGTTGGACAATTCTTTTGGGATTTCTTTATTGGAAGATGAGTTGACCAAAATCGAACACGGAGTTTTGGCATGATAGTTTATAGATTGAGCCGGAAGAGTTATTCAGCTGATCTTTCAGGAAAAGGAGCAGAGTTGTCGGGCGGACGCTGGAATTCCAAGGGTGTGGCGATGATTTATACCGGTCAGAATGTGTCATTGTGTATGGTTGAAGTGGCGGTGCATATACCATTTGGAATTGTTCCGGTTGATTATGAGTTAATTACAATTGAAATTCCGGATAATGAAATTCAAGAACTTGAACTGAATGATTTTGACTGGAAATCACCACAGACAATGGAGATTACTCAAGCTTTAGGCGATGAATTTGTTAGAAAATCAGAAAAATTGGTTTTGAAAGTTACTTCAGCTGTTATTAAAAATGAAT
>CAYFWH010000039.1:5860-17901 GCA_964346785.1 uncultured Weeksellaceae bacterium
AACATCCAAAAATTAAAAAATTAAAGATAAAAAGCATTGTTTCTTTTGCTTTTGATAAACGATTGTTCCTTCGTTAATCGATTTATCCGTATTTTTGGAATCCAATTTTAAAAAATATATTTTTTATGAAATCTTTTATTCCTTACGATCAGGATTCTGACTTTTCAATTTATAATATTCCTTTTGGTGTCGGTATTTTTGAAGACGACACAATCGGTTGTGTGAGCCGGATAGGTGATATAGTTATTGATTTGACAATTCTTTTTGAAAATGGTTACTTTGATAAATTTGAACTTGAAGAAAATATATTCAATGCATTTACATTGAATGAATTCATTGAACTTGGAAAATCCGTAACGGTTCCGTTAAGAGAACATCTTCAGGCGCTTTTGTGTGAAGGTTCTGAACTGTCAAAAGATGAAAAAACTCAAAAAGAAGCTTTTCACCCGGTTGATAAAGTAGATATGCAAATGCCGGTACATATTCCGAATTATACAGATTTCTATTCGAGTATTGAGCATGCAACCAATGTCGGAAAAATGTTCAGAGACCCGGACAATGCACTTTTGCCCAACTGGCGTCATATACCGGTAGGCTATCATGGCAGAGCTTCTTCAATCGTAGCTTCTGGAACAGCGATTCACAGACCTTCAGGGCAAAGTAAACCAAAAGGTTCTGATGTACCTGTTTGTGGACCGAGCAAAAGAATGGATTTTGAACTTGAAGTTGCATTTATAACCAATGCTTATACAGAATTGGGCGAACCTGTTTCAATTGATAAGGCAGAAGATCTTATTTTTGGATTGGTATTGTTCAATGACTGGAGCGCAAGAGATATCCAAAGCTGGGAATATGTACCACTCGGGCCGTTTTTGGGTAAAAATTTCGGATCGTCAATTTCTCCATGGATAGTGACTTTGGAAGCATTAGACCCTTTCAGAACAGACGGTCCTGAGCAAAAGCCCGCAGTTTTTGATTATCTTAAATTTAATGGAAAGAAAAATTTTGATATCAATCTTCAGGTCTTTTTGAAACCCGAAAATGGAGATGATAATCTGATTTGTAACTCGAATTTCAAATATATGTACTGGAACATGGCACAGCAATTGGCTCACCATACCGTTAACGGCTGTAATATAGAAGTTGGTGATATGTATGCGAGCGGTACCATCAGCGGGAAATCGGAAGATTCTTTTGGCTCTATGCTTGAATTGAGCTGGAGCGGCACCAAACCTTTGAAATTAAAAGATGGTTCTGAAAGATCATTTATTGAAGATAACGATACCATTACCATGAGAGGCTGGGCTGAGAAAGATGGGAAAAGAGTTGGCTTTGGAGAAGTAAGCGGAAAGATTTTGCCGGCTAAGAAGAATTAATATAAGTTGAATTTTAAATACAATCAAATGAATATAATAGAAGAGTTAAAACACGATTTGACCAATGAATACAATATCACCAAAAAATTTCTTGCTGAATATCCTGCTGATAAAAATGAATGGCAGCCTCATCAAAAAAGCATGAATACCCAAAACCTGACCAATCATATCATTGATTTGTTTGGCTGGCCGGCAGCTGTTTTTGGATCTGACTTTCTCGATTTTGCCAAAATGCCGGGAGAAGATGTCAAACCTGCTAACGAACAGGAATTTGAAGCCAAATTAGATAAACTTTATCATCAGAGCATGGAGGCTTTGAACCATGCAAATGCAGATGATCTCGATAAAAAATGGCAAATGAGACATGGAGATACGGTCATCAATGAAATGACCAAGTTTCAGGCTTTTAATTTGAATACCCGTCATATCGGGCATCACAGAGCACAGTTAGGTGTTTATTACAGACTGAATGATATTCCGGTTCCCGGAACGATCGGTCCGTCTGCTGATGAGAAATAAATTTTGATTTTTCACAAAATGAATAAAAAAAGCATTCCGGTCGGAGTGCTTTTTTTATCCAATTCTGCTCCAGGCGATTTTGTCTTTATGGTATTTAACAAAATACTGTTTGATTTTTTGATTTTCGGGTTTGCTTAGCTCAGGATCGTTTTTCAAAGTTTCTTCAGCGATAAACCTTGCAGTGGTCAGTATTTTCTGATCTTTTACAATATTTGCAATTTTAAAATTCAGAACACCACTCTGCTGAGTTCCCATAATGTCGCCGGGGCCTCGCAACTGCATATCGACTTCCGCAATTTCAAAACCATCGTTGGTACGACACATCGTTGAAATTCGGGTGAAAGCGTCTTGGGTGAGGTTGTCCTTAGTCATCAGAATACAGAAACTCTGTTCTGCTCCCCGTCCAACCCTGCCGCGCAATTGATGGAGTTGAGACAAACCAAATTTCTCAGCGCTTTCTATCACCATCACAGAAGCATTTGGCACATTCACACCAACTTCTATAACCGTTGTGGCTACCAAAATCTGGGTTTCGCCTTTTGCAAATCGTTGCATTTCAAAATCCTTGTCTTCGGGTTTCATTCTGCCGTGAACGATGCTTACCGCATATTCGGGCAACGGAAAAGCACGGCTAATGCTATCGTAACCATCCATTAAATCTTTGTAATCTAATTTTTCAGATTCTTCAATCAACGGATAAACGATGTAAATCTGTCTTCCTTTTTTGATTTCGGTTCTGATAAAACCAAACAATCCCAATCTGTCTTTGTCTTTTCTGTGAACAGTTTTGATTGGTTTTCGTCCGGCCGGAAGTTCGTCAATCACCGAAATATCAAGGTCGCCATAAAGACTCATCGCAAGCGTCCTCGGAATCGGTGTAGCGGTCATCACCAGCGTATGTGGCGGGAATTTATTTTTTTTCAGAAATTTTGCTCTTTGTGCTACTCCGAATTTATGTTGCTCATCGATAATCGTTAATCCAAGATTTTTGAACCGGACTTTGTCTTCAATCAAAGCGTGAGTGCCGACCAAAATATTGAGTTCACCCGACTCGAGTTTTTCGTGAAGGATTCTTCTTTCTTTGGTTTTGGTCGAACCGGTCAGTAAACCAATTTGAACTCCGATATCTGACAGATAATTTTTAAGCGAATCAAAATGTTGTTGCGCCAGAATTTCGGTCGGCGCCATAAATGCAGTCTGAAAACCATTGTCAACCGCAATCAAAGCAGAAAGCAGAGCGACCATCGTTTTTCCGCTACCGACATCACCTTGCAACAGACGATTCATTTGCACCGGTTTTCCTAAGTCGGCACGAATTTCTTTGACCACTCTTTTTTGTGCATTGGTCAGCTCAAAAGGAAGATGGTTTTTATAAAAATCATTGAAAACTTCACCGACTTCTGCAAATTCCTGACTTCTGTATTTTCTTTGGTGATTGATTTTTTTAATCAATAAACCAAGTTGCAAAAAGAAAAATTCTTCAAATTTCAGTCTGTCTTCAGCCTTTTTGAGTTCTTCTGTGTTTTTTGGAAAATGAATTTGCCTGAAAGTAGTCAGCCGGTCATAGAAATTAAATTTTCGAATGATTTCTTCTGAAAGATTTTCTTCTAATGATTTTAATTCTGACAGCAACTGCCACTGCATTTTTTGCCAGATTCGGTTGGTGAATCCTTTTTTGATTAATTTTTCAGTACTTGAATAAACCGGATACAAACCTTGTGGTGCTGATTTGTGATTTTCAAGTGTTTCGATTTCGGGATGAACGATACTGAATGTCCGGTTGAATTCATTTGGTTTACCGTAGGCGACAATTGGGATGTTCAGCATTTTCTCAAAATTCTCCTTCATCCATTTGGTGTATTTGAACCAAACGAGTTCAATCTGTCCGGTTTCATCTCCAAAACGAGCAACCAATCTTTTTCCTCTGTTTTGTCCGATTTCGGTCAGATTTGTCATTCTGCCGATGATTTGAATTTCGGCAGATGCGGCTGTAATCTCATTGATTTTGTAGTATTTGGAACGGTCGATGTACCGGAATGGAAAATAATTCAATAAATCTTCATACCTGTAAATACCCAATTCAGATTGAAGAAGCGACGCCCTCTCGGGGCCAACGCCTTTCAGATAATCAATTGGGGTTTTGAGATAATCAGACATTTTCTTAAT
Source organism: uncultured Weeksellaceae bacterium (assembly GCA_964346785.1). Taxonomy (GTDB): domain Bacteria; phylum Bacteroidota; class Bacteroidia; order Flavobacteriales; family Weeksellaceae; genus Moheibacter. Next base: position 9,922 of record CAYFWH010000039.1, read on the forward strand.
ACTTTCAACTTTTTCCGAAAGATAAAAAGATTTTGGAAAAAGACATATGGAAGTTATTACGAATGAAAACGAGTTTTTACTGAAAATGAGTAAATTTATCTAAATTTGTATAAAAAGTTTGATTTTATGCCGAGCAATCGTCTGTAATTCTATCTATAGCAGTTAAATACCAATCATCATTATCAAGTGTCAGATAAAAAACGAGGGAGTTTGGATATGTGTTTTCATCATCTGATATGATTACTATCCGCCGGCTCTTTTTTTCAAGATTCTCAAAATATTCGATTTCTTTTTTACTATAATTACCATCAAAAAATTGATTTATTTCTTTTAAAATTTCTGAAGGCCGGTTTTTGGTCAATATATTATCACAATAAATTCCCGTGGGTTTATTCCATTTTTGTGTATCACAGTTAAATATAGGTGAAGCTTTGTGGATGATTTTGTAATCATTCAAAATTAAATTGAAATCATAAGGTAAATAATCAGGCACCGGATTTTTAAAAGAAATTCTCTCAGAATGCCCGATTTTTCCTCCAACTCCCATTCGGTATAAGTAGGTTACTTCATATTCATTTGAAATTAGCTTATTCAAGGCTTCTTCATCTTTATTCTGCCAAGCTTTGACCACCTCTATAATCGTGTTTTCCAAGGAGTTTTCACTTTCTTTTTTATTTATGGATGGAAAAACAATTATTAAACTCAATAAAATTAGAAGAGATTTCATGATGAATTATTTATTTTTTAAAATGGTTCTCAAATCCTTTCTCAAAATTAATAAAAAACAAATGATACTCAATCCCAAAAGTTGCAATGTTTCTAAATCAAATTGATATTTTTCAGAAGTAAAATATTTTAAAATCAAAACTTCCAGTATCATAAAAATAAAATTTAGGAGAAGAAAAATAACGAAGTTTTTAATGTATTTAAAAGAAAGATAAATGGGAATTGTGAATACAATTATATTTACAATCGGATAAAACAAAATGATCCAGAGAAAGAAAAATAATTCTTCAACAGAATGAATATTGCCTTTTAAATTCAATATTTTATAATCATTGTTGAAAATCATTGAAATTGAAAAGAGGGCAAAATATTTTGTGATATAATATAAAATGATTCTGCCTATTTTACCAAATTTCATTTTTGTATATTAATCTTTTGATTTTATTTTATCCCAGTCCGCTTTTTTCATAACGAATAAATTTCCATTATTTAAATTGAAAATAGAAACAAAATTTTTACTCATCACAACATGTTCATCCCATTCCACAAAATCTTTATATAATAGAAGCGTACATATATCGGTCGATGAAATTAGATCAGTAAGAATATGTGTATGATAGGTTGATTCTATTTGATTGTTCTTATCTTCTGATTTATAGGGAATTTCAATGAGAGAATTATGAATTTTTGATTGTTTCTTCAAAACATTCTTTTTGTCAAATTCCAATAGATAATCATTCCCGAGTAACAAACTCCCATCTTCATTGGTGGCAGTTAAAATGAATACTTTTCTCTCTTTATTTTTAATCAGGGAGATAAAATTGTAATTGGTGTTTTCATATAAGACGTAAAATTCGTCTTTATCATTTCGTATGGTTTCAATAGCATTTTTCTTGAGTTGATGCAAATCCTTTTCTAATTGGGTTGCGTTTTTCTGAACCGTATCAATTTTTATTGGCTCAACTCCGGGGATTTCGTCAAATTCATATCTGACTAATATCTCTCCCGGATTATTTTTATCAAAAAATGTAGTGAAAATTTTATTGCCTTTTCCCTCATAAGAAACATAACCACCGTAAGATTCAATTTTATTAGGAAAATTAGCCATAAAATGATCTGACCCATACCAGGCTCCTTTTTCCATCCGATATAAAAGTTTTCCTTCTTCAAGGATTTTGTCGGCTTCTTTATTCTGTGCGAATAAATTATTGCAAAAAATAAAAGCTAAGACTATTATTAAAATATTTTTCATCCAAACTTCACTTTAAAGTGATACTTCAAAATTACAATTATTTATTTTAATTATTTTTCAAATACTTCCGCCAACAGCTCAAACGATTTCAATTTCTTTTCTATATCATAAATATAAGTCGTGAACATTAGTTCATCAACAGGAACATCACCAATAAAACGCTTCAATTTATTCTCAACGGTTTCCTTGTTTCCAACAAAAGTGCAGGCCACAAAATTATTGACCGCAGTTTCAACTTCGGGATGGTTGATTAAACCGTGAATTTCACCCGGCTTTTTTAATCCTTTTCTGAGTTGTCCGCTGACGAGTTCGATGACCATATTGAAAAAAGAAGTCGATAAATGTTGTGCTTCTTCATCGGTATCTGCCAGTATTGCGTTGACACACGCAATCATATAAGGTTCATTCAGATATTCCGAAGGTTGAAATTCATTTTTATAAATTTCTGCCGCCACTGCAAATTGTGCCGGTGCAAAATGGGTGGCAAAAGCATAGGGCAAACCTTTTTCGGCAGCCAACATAGCACTCGAAGTACTCGAACCAAGGATATAAAAAGGAATATTCAGTCCTTTGCCGGGATAGGCATTCACCGCCTGATTTGGATTTTCGGGCTGAAAATAATTTTGAAGTTCAGCGATTTCATTCGGAAAATTCATTGCGTTTTTAATGTGGTCTCTTCTCAGCGCATTGGCAGTCAGCTGGTCCGTTCCGGGTGCTCGTCCCAAACCCAAATCTATTCTTCCCGGATAAAGAGTTTCCAATGTTCCAAACTGTTCAGCAACAACCAAAGGTGAATGATTGGGCAACATAATTCCGCCTGAACCAACTCTGATATTTTTTGTTCTCGAAGCTGCGAGTTGTATCAGTAAAACAGTGGCTGAACTGGCGATATGCGGCATATTGTGGTGTTCGGCAAACCAGATTCTTTTGAATCCGTTTTTGTCGGTTAATTCGGCCACACGCATGGAATTTTCTATGGCTATTTTTGCATCTGATCCTTCGTTGACTGCGGCAAGTTCAAGGACGGAATAAGGAAGATTGATCATTTTGTTGTAAAATTTAATTTGTAAAACTAATGTAACGGATGGTCAAAGTTAGGATTAATTGCTCATTGAATTAGGATTTCGTAAGATGAGATTAGTTAGCCTTCGTTGAAGCTACGGCGGATAAAATAAGCAAACACCAAATTCAGTAAATCTTTTTTTGTAATTTTGATTAAATATTAGAGAATTATGGAAACAACAGAGGAATTGAAATTGAAGATTTTGAATTATATCGAAAATGCAGATGAGAAAATTCTGAGGTTGATTAATTCTATAATTGAGAGGGATATAGATAAAGAGGAATTGACTCAAGAACAGAAAAACATCTTGGATAAGAGGATGGAATTTCATCAGGAAAATCCTAATGATGGAAAAAGTTGGAATGAAGTCAAGTCGGCTCTAAAAATGAAATATGGCTTATAAAGTGATTATCAAAACTCTGGCGGAAGAGGAAATCACACAAGCTGTAGAATGGTATTTTAATAAATCTGTAAATCTCGCCAAAGATTTGATTCAAGAAATTGATGATGGCCTGAATTCGATAAAAGAAAACCCTCTAAATTTTCAGAAGAGATATAAGGAACTTAGAATTATTTTTATTCAGAGATTTCCTTATGGAATTTATTATACGATAGAAGGGAATGTTATTTTTGTTCACGCCGTTCTTCATAATAAACAAAATCCTGAAGCCGGAATTGAAAGGATTTAGAATTTAATTTTAATTTTTTTGTCATGGTTTTTGTCCAAATTCAATTAATTCCTTATTAATCGGAAAAATGCAAAACAAAAACACATACCAAAATCTGTAATTTGCAATTTCGAATAATCTACCATAATGTCACCTGCTACGCGGGTTTAGTCTCATTTATTTAAAACCCCAAAATCCTAATACATAATACTTTGTAAATAATACAATATACATTATACAAAATACATCGTACATCATACATCGTACATCGTACATCGTACATTGTACAAAATACAACACTCACTCCTTCAACGCTGCTTCACCTTTGTTGTAAGGTCTGATAATCAGTCTCACGCTTTTGTTGTATGAGAAATATTGTGTAATCCAGTTGACCAATGCAATCATTTTGTTTCTAAATCCAACCAGAGAAATCAAATGGACAAACATCCAAACAAACCACGCAAACCAGCCTGAAAATTTCCAGTGTGGCAAATCCACAACCGCTTTGTCACGACCGATTGTAGCCATTGAACCTTTGTCTTTGTATTTGAATTTTTTGGGTTGTTGTCCGTTTTCGATTTTTTTTAGGTTTTTAGCCAGTAATTTTCCCTGTTGAATCGCGACCTGAGCCACCATCGGGTCACCTTTTGGTTTATCGGCTGTAACCATCACACAGACATCACCCAACGCATAAATATCTTCAAAACCATTTATTTTATTGAATTCATCGACAGCATAACGACCGCCAACGATTGCATTTTCTCCTTCGATTCCTTTGATCAGTGTAGCTTTTACACCTGCAGTCCAAATAAGTGTAGTGGCTTCGAACGGACGGGTACTGGTTGTAATAATTTTTCCGTCATAATCTTTTACAAGTGTATCAAACCACACCTGAACACCTAAGTCTTTGAGATATTTTGCTGATTTTTCTGAAGCATTCGCCGACATAGACGGCAACAATTTATCGCCTGCCTGTATCAAATGCACATTCATTCGTCTGATGTCGAGGTCTGGATAATCGTGTGGCAAAATATGTTTTTTCAGTTCACCGATGGCTCCGGCCAGTTCAACACCGGTTGGGCCACCGCCAACAATAACAAAGTTCATCAATCTTTGCCTTTCGTCGAGGTCATTGGTCAGAATTGCAGCTTCTAAACTTTGAAGAATCAAACTTCTCAAATCGAGTGCTTCGGGTATGGTTTTCATCGCCATTGCATTTCGCTGAATATTCTCATTGCCATAGAAATTGGTTTCAGAACCGGTAGCAATGATTAAATAATCATAAAAAATACTGCCGATAGGTGTTTTGATGGTTTTGTTTTCGGTATTGATTTCTTTCACTTCAGCTATTCTGAAATGGAAATTTTCTTTTTTCGAAAAAATCTGACGAATGGCGTGTGCAATGGAATCGGGTTCCAAACCGGCAGTTGCCACCTGATAGAGCAAAGGCTGAAAAGTATGGTAATTGTGTCTGTCGAGCATCACGACCTGAAAATCTTTTCCGGACAAATTCTTGGCAAGGTTCAACCCTGCAAAACCGCCACCGATGATGACGACTCTTTTCATATTGACCTCGGGAATATTCATCGCGGGGTTGCTCAAATCTGATTTTATTTTTTCAGTCATTATTGTTTTATTTTATAAACTCTGGTCAAATCGAGTAATTTAACCGGACTCATATTGAAGTTTTTTACATTCTTTCTCAGAAAAATACTGGTCTGATCATAGAACAAAGGTACGACAGGTGCAGCTTCCATCATCAATTTGTCCATTTGGGCATAAACTTCAGCTCTTTGTTTTTCGTCTGTTATTTTGAAAGCTTCAAGATACAATCTATCAAATTCCTGATTGATGTAATGCGAATAATTCGGGCCTTCGGGTGCGAAATTTTTGCTGTAATAAAGTGATAAAAAGTTTTCAGCATCGGGATAATCAGCTCCCCAGTTGGCTCTGAAAAATGAGAACTTTCCGGTTGCTTTACCATCTCTCATCGTTGGGCCGGGTACAACATTGATAGAGATTGTCAAACCGACTTTGGCGAGTTGTGCCTGAATGTATTCACAAATATCTGCATATTCCTGAACGGTAGTCAGTTGTATTTCAGGTGATTTTCCATTTTCATTTTTGTAATCAGCAATTAATTCTCTTGCTTTTTGCGGATCGTAATGGTAGGCAGCCTCCGGATTATAACCCGGCAAACCTTTTGGAATAAAACCTCCTTCGGCTACATTGGCAGCACCATTCATCATGTATTTGACCATTTTCTCCTTGTCGATTCCGTAATTGATTGCTTTTCTGATTCGTTCGTCTATTTCATCATTTCCGTCAAGATAAAAACAGAGATAAACCGTACTCAGGTAATCGAATTTGTGCAAATCGAGGATGTCTTTGTATTTTGGATTCAGCTCTCCGGCAGGTGTCAAAATTTCATTTTTGTAGGATGGATCCAGATCAGCCATCATATCGACATTTCCCTGAATCAATTCCAAAAATTCACTGTGTTTTTCGGGTAGAAAGGTCATAGCAACGGCTTCTAAATACGGTAACCGTTCACCTTTTTCATCTTTTTCAAAATACAAAGGATTTTTTCTCAAAACGAGTTTGATATTGTCTTCCCAGAGTTTGAACTGAAATGGGCCAGTACCGATTGGATGTTTTCTGAAAGCTTCCTGTCCGTCTTCGAACATTTCTTTGGGTACAACCGAACAATATTTCATACTGATTAATCCCAGAAAAGGCGGAAAAGCTTCCTTTAATTTAATCTGAAAAATGCTGTCGTTAATCGCTTTGAAACTATCTACATTGTTCAAAACCCAACTGCCGGCACCACCGACTTTCGGGTCTGTAATTCTTTGAAAACTGTATTCAAAATCGTACGCATTTACGGTTCGGGTAGAGTCTTTTCCAAAAACAGGACTTTTGTGAAAATAAACACTGTCTCTGAGTGTAAACAAATACTCGATTCCGTCTTCCGAAATTTCCCAGCTTTTGGCAATATCGGGAATAATTTCGAGCTCATCGCTGAGTTTGACCAGACCGTTGTACATCAGATTACAAACCCAGTTATTGGCCTGGGTTCTTGCAAAAGTCGGATCTAACGATGAGATATTGTCGTAACGGTTTAGTCTGAAAACTTTGGAATCATCAATTTCAGTTTTTTTGTTGCAGCTCACAACGAATAAGCTGATTAACAACATTATAAAAAAATAAAACCTCTTTTGAATCATTTTGCTAATATACTTTGATTTCGGTGATTTTGAAAGTTCAAAAATCAGGTTTATTCATCAATAAAATATCATATTAAAACACAACCATTCTTTGTAAATTGCGACTGTGAAAGTTTATGATTTAATTATAGTCGGCGGTGGACCGATTGGGATGGCTTGCGCGATTGAAGCACAGAAAAAAGGATTGGATTATTTAGTGATTGAAAAAGGCACGCTGGTCAACAGTTTGTACAATTATCCATTGTATATGACTTTTTTTTCGACTTCAGAAAAATTGGAAATCGGTGATTTACCGTTTGTCAATACTTCTTTTAAACCCGGCAGAAAGGAGGCTTTAGAATATTACAGAAGAGTTTTTCAGCATTATGATTTGAACATAAATTTTTATGAAAAAGTTCTTGAAATTAATTCAAAAGAGGATTTAAAATTTATCAAAACCAACCAATCAGTCTATCAATCCAAAAATATAATTATCGCAACCGGATTTTACGATATTCCTTCTTTACTGAATATTTCTGGTGAAGATTTGCCAAAAATTACTCATTATTACAAAGAAGCTCATCCTTATACCGGGAGCAAAGTAGTCGTTGTGGGTGCGAGTAATTCTTCGGTAGATGCAGCTTTGGAATGTTGGCGAAAAGGAGCTGAAGTGCTGATGGTGATTCGGAAAGGAGAAATCAGTGACCATGTAAAATATTGGATCAAACCGGATATAGAAAACCGAATTGCTGAAGGAAGTATCAAGGCTTTGTTTCATTCAAATTTGAAAGAAATCAAAGAAAAATCGGTGATTGTAGAAACACCCGACGGAATCATTGAAATCGAAAATGATTTTGTGCTGGCACTGACCGGTTACCGTCCTGACATAGATTTTCTAAAATCATTCGGCATCGAATTTTCAACCGATGGAAAATACATTCCGGTCTTTAATCCTGAAACCATGGAAACCAATGTTGCCGGAATTTATCTGGCAGGTGTAGTTTGTGGTGGTTTGGAAACCCATAATTGGATCATAGAAAATTCGAGAATTCACGCTGAGATGAT
>CAYFWH010000040.1:0-17714 GCA_964346785.1 uncultured Weeksellaceae bacterium
CGTCTTTCCGCAGAGTGGCTCTGAGGTAACTCTGACATTTTCATTTACACTTCCATGCTCACTTTTCAACAACAAAGACTATTCGAGTATGAGTGAAGTTGACAAAATAAAATGGCTTGAATATTATAAAATCAAAGCCAAATCATACTGGTACAAGGAACTGGCGGGCAAGGTTGTAGTTAAAATCGGTGGTGAATTTGGGTATTTAGGTAAATACAATAACAAAATAGGAACCATTCCTTTCGAAAGATTCTATCTTGGTGGTACCGGTCTGATGGGTAACCGTTTTGACGGTCGTGAAATTATTCCGTTAAGAGGTTATGAAGATGCAACTCAGGGAGGGGGTACCTTTGAAGACATTACACCAACCGGTGGTGGTAGTGTTTATGATAAATTCACTTTTGAGCTGAGATATCCTATCACAATGGGACAGCAGGCAAAAATCTATGCGCTGACATTTGCTGAAGCAGGTAATACCTGGTCAAACACAAAAGATTTTAAACCTTTTGAATTGAAGAGATCCGCAGGATTTGGTGTAAGAATATTTATGGCTGCATTTGGTATGCTTGGTTTTGATTTTGGTTATGGTTTCGACAAGCCAATTTACAATGACAGAAGATCCGGATGGCAAACTCACTTTATTATTGGACAAGAATTTTAAAAAATGTAAATTTGCCAAACCTTTTGTGGCATAGTTTTCGATTAAAACAAAAGACATTATGAAAAAATTAATTCTGACTATATTATTTCTGGGGTTTACACTTCCGCTTAGCGCTCAAAGATTTGCGTATGTAGATACTGATTACATACTTGAAAACTTACCGGAATATATACAGGCACAAAATACCTTGAGAACCAGAACCGAACAATGGAACCGTGAAATTCAAATCCGTCAGGAAGCACTGGCTCAAAAAGAAGCTGATTTTCTGAATGAAAAAGTATTGTTGACAGAAGAGCAAATAAAAAAAGAAGAGGAAGATATAGAATTCGAAAGAAAGGAAATCAAAGAACTTCAGGAAAAGAGATACGGTCAGGACGGTGATTTGATAAAATTGAGAAGAGCTTTGGTCAAGCCAATACAAGATCAGGTTTACATTGCAGTTGATGAAGTTGCAGTCAAAAAGAATTTTTCGTTTGTATTTGACAAAGGCAGTAATTTGATTATGATTTATACTGACCCCAAATTTGACATCAGCAGAGATGTATTGTTGCAGTTAAATCCAAATGCTGTAATTAAAGAACAGCCAAAACCAACTCCTAAAAAACCAAATACGGGTACTACCAACAAAGGAAGAACCAACACCAAAAGTAACACAAAAGGGGCTCCGTCAAGCAGAAAACCTTCAAGCGGTACTCCTGGCTCAGCATCAGGCCAGAAAGGCGGCGGTGTACAGAAAGATTTAAAGAAATAACCAAAATTAAATATTTACCAAAAATGAAAAATTTAAAATTATTTAGTGTTTTCGCTTTTTTACTAATCGGAACTATCAGCTTGTCAGCTCAGGATTTCGGAGTTGTCAATCTGGATGAAATACTTAACACCTATCCGGCTAGAATCAATGCCGAACAAGAACTGGAAGGAATGGTGAGAACTCATCAAACCAAAATTCAGGAAAAACAAAATTCACTTCAGGCAATCGAAGATTTTGTAAAGTCAAAAACTGAAGGAAAATCACAGGCGGAAATTCAGGCAATCATGCCGGAATTGGAATCAAAACAACAGGAATACTTCACAAAACAGCAGGAAATTGTTGATTATCAACAAGCTGCTGCAAAAGAAGTTGCTGACAGAGAAGAAGCACTGATGGCTCCTATCGAGACAAGCATCAGAAACTCAATCAACAAAGTTGCTCAGTCAAAAGGTTTGAAATATGTAATGGAAAAAAGCCAGTTACTTTATTCAAACGGATTGGACATCACTGCTGATGTAAAAGCTGATTTGGGTATCAAATAAAAAATGAAACTATAATTTTAAAGCCGCTTTTTCATAAGCGGCTTTTTTGTTATAACTTGTGCCATATTAACAAATATGAATATAGAGGAAACTTTTTTAAAAGGCTGCTTTATTATCAAGCCCTTACTCATAAGGGACAGCAGAGGTTATTTTTATGAAAGCTACCACAAACAGAAGTTTTTTGAGCAAACCGGAAAAGAAATTGATTTTGTGCAGGACAATGAATCTCTTTCAAAATACGGTGTTGTCAGAGGTCTTCATATGCAGATTGGTCAATATGCCCAGGCAAAACTCGTCAGAGTAATTTCGGGCAAAATACTGGATGTCGCAGTTGATGTCAGGGAAAACTCACCTACCTATGGCAAATGTTTTTCGATAGAAATCAGCGACGAAAATAAATTGCAACTCTTTATTCCGGAAGGATTTCTACATGGGTTTTCTGTATTAAGTGAGCATGCAACTGTATTTTATAAATGCAATAATTTCTATGACAAAGCATCAGAAAGAGGCGTTAATCCACTGGATACCAATTTGAATATCGATTGGAAAATTCCGGTTGAAGAGATGACAATTTCTGATAAGGACAAAACATCGGTAATGCTGAAAGATTTAGTTTTTTGATATGAAAAAAATATTGGTTACCGGCGCAAATGGTCAGTTGGGGCGATGTCTCAATGATTTGGTCACAATTAAAAACAATGAAAATTTACAGTTTGTTTTTGTTGACCGAAACCAATTTGATGTAACCGACAGAAATCTGATTGAAACTTTTTTTTTCAGTAATAAAATAGATTTTTGCGTGAATTGTGCTGCCTACACCAATGTGGATTTGGCAGAAACCGAAGTTGAAAAAGCTTTTAGTATAAATTCTGACGGACCCGGTTTTTTGGCTGCCGAATGCCGTGAACAACAATCTGTTTTTATACATATTTCAACCGACTATGTTTTTGACGGAAACTCACAAACACCGTATCTGCCCGGCGACCGGACAAATCCAATCAATGTATATGGCAAATCAAAATTAGCGGGTGAAGAAAATGCTCTGGCTCAGAATCCGAACAGCATTATCATCCGTACATCATGGCTTTATTCCGATTACGGCAAAAATTTCTACACCACTATGAAAAGGCTGATGACCGAAAGAGAAGAAATTTCTGTAGTCAACGATCAAATCGGAAAGCCGACCAATGCAAATGACTTGGCATCATATATTTATAAATTAATCGAAAACGACAGTACCGAATTTGGAATTCACCACTTTGCAGGACCGGAAATCATGTCATGGTATGAATTTGCACTGAAAATTGCTGCAGAAAATGGTCTCAAAACCAAAATCAATCCGATTCCAACTTCAGCATATCCAACTGCTGCAAAGCGACCAATGTGGAGTGTGTTGGACTGATATTGACAATTAATAAAGTTATATATTTGCAACATTAATAAACCATGAATTTATGGATATAAAAAATCAAAGAGAAGACCAGGAAATAGATTTATCTTATTTATCAAAGAAAGTAAATCTTTTGTTAGATAGTTTTGCTTACTCTATTTACAAATTTATCCGGTTTTTAATGAAAAACCTTATTGTTGTTTTAGTTGTTATTTTGGCAGGTTTAGCTATCGGTTATTTTTTAGATTTAAAAACAGAAAGCAAATACAAACATGAAGTAATTGTCGTTCCTAACTTCAACAGTACAAGCTATTTATACAATACAATTGAAAATATAGATTTGCATGGCTCTCCAATAACATCTATTGAAGTTAAGCCAATTTTGAATATGTATGAATTTATTAACGATGAAAGAAATAATCTGGAAATAGCTAAATATTTAAGTCAAAATAATATTCAAATTAACAAGTATACAGCTGATTCTGAAATTAAGAACTTTTATAGGTATCATTTAATTACGATTACGACATCTGTAAGAGATAATCAGGGAAAAATAGTTGATAGTCTTTTAAATGAGTTCAATAAAGATCCGTATTTTTCAGAACGACAAAAAGTTGAAGTTGAAGGTACAGAAAATTTTATCGTTGGCTTAAAGAAAAGTTCAGAAAACATTGATCAAATTTTAGACAAAATAGGCAAATCTGATGTTGTAAGTGGAGATTTCAATATAGAAATGTATTCTGAATTAAATAATTTAATTTACAGCAAGCGAGCTACTTTGTTAGATATCAATAAATATGAAATCTATCGTTTAGAAGAAAAATCGACCATATACCCAACTTCAAAAATCATTAACATAAAGGATAAAAGCTTATCCAAGACAATTTTAATCCCTGTATTGTTATTTGGATTGTTTCTATTTGTTAGCTTACTAATTTCGTTTTATAAAAAGTATAAAAGAATAGAGCTGAAAAATCAATAAAACATTATACCATTTTGGAAATGTTGTCTCATATTACGCTAAGAAAAATTTACACTATTTTTTTCTTTTTAGGTATATTCTTTATACCCTTCAATGAATTTGAAGGATGGCCTTTGTTAGGTGAATATAGCGATGAGGCAGCTACATACTTCTTCTTAATCGGTTTCATATTGGTAATCATAGAAAGCATTCTAAAAGGCAGGATTAGTGTTCAGTACAAAAACTCTCTATCCGTTCTTCTTATATTGTTTATCCTTTGGTCGGCGGTTTCTACTTTACTTAATTTTGGGACCGTATCTGAGAATATGTTCAAAGGTATTTCCGGTATAAACAGATATTTCAGACAAAATGTTTCTTTATTGATGTCGGCATTGGTTTTCACAATATTCTTTTGGAATGTTATAAAGAACTTTTCTGTTTATAAGATATTTATTTTGATCCGGAGGTTTCTTCTCTATAGCCTTATAATAGTTTCGATTTATGGCTTTATAGAAATAGCAATCGTATTTTTTAACATGTATTTCTTACTACCGGTTTTGGAATCATTTGACATACTTCCATTTGTTAATACAAAATTACACATAGGTCATAGAATCGGTATATCATCTATAACATTTGAAGTTCCTGCATTGGGGACCTATCTTCTGACAATTTTCCCATGGATGGTGAGTTATTTATTGACCAGCAAAAAAATATTTAGATTCATTCCAACAATTTGTATATTAATATTATTGTTTTTTTCTGACTCAAGATCTGCTCTCATAATCATTCTTATTCAATTGATAGCATTAGTTTTCCTTTTCATATATGACCCCAAATACAGAGTTCAAACATTGAAATTTCTTAAATATACAGTAGTATTGGCGACTATAGGAATGTTAATTCAATCTGATCAAATAATCGAAACAACGAAAGAAAAGGCTGACAGAATCAATTTTTCAAAAAACTTAACTGAGAATGTATCTAACAAATCGAGGTTTGGGATGCAATACGCTGCTATACAGGTCTTCAAAGAAAATCCTGTCACAGGTGTAGGATTGGGGCAACTTGCCTATCATTCAAGACACCACTATCCTTACTGGTCAACCAATAATAATTATGAGTTTGATCTTTTTTATAAAAACGAGAATCTAAAATCTTTTCCTCCAAATTACAATTTTTATATCCGGGTTTTATCCGAGTTAGGCATTATCGGATTGTTTATATGGTTGAGTATTATATTTCTATCTTTATATTACTCACTACTATTTTGGAAATTATCAAATTCTAAATACCGATTTATTGGAGTCATTTTGTTGTTGTCTTTCATAGGGATTTCAATCAATTGGCTACAGGTGGATCATTTTAAGCAATATGGATTTTGGATTTGTCTAACATTGTTAATCAAATGCAGGTTGGAGTTTAAAAACATTTATAATTTAAAAGAATGAGCCAGGATTCAGACTTTCAGTTGTCGGTGATAGTTCCGTGTTTTAATGCTTCTAAAACAATTACAAAATGTGTTGATTCAATTCTAAATCAAACATACAGAGTAAATGAAATTGTATTAGTTGACGATTGTTCTCAAGATAATACCTGGTCAATTCTCCAATCTATACAATCTTCGCATAGCGATGTTGCAATAGTTATTATGAGTACCGATAAAAATTCCGGGCCTTCTGTTGCGAGAAATTTAGGAATAAAATCAGCAAAGTCCAACTGGATTGCTTTTTTAGATTCAGATGATTATTGGGATGAAACCAAAATTGAAAAACAGGTCAGAGTTTACCATGAAAATGATGATGTTAAATTAATTTCTTGTGCATATAAGAAGAAAAAGTTACCGGAAAGAATTGATTATAAAGAAATTAGTTTTTCAGCAACTTGTTTTAAAAATTATTTTGAAACACCAACAGTGCTTGCAGAAAAAAAAGTTTTAGAGGAATTTCCATTTAATCCGCAACAAAAGCATTCAGAAGATTATATGGTGTGGCTAAAGATTGTCAGACATCATAAAGCAATTTGTCTAAATGAAATTTTGGCGTTTTGTATTTTAGATAAGAAACCATACGGTGACTCCGGTTTATCTCAGAATATTTGGAAAATGGAAAAAGGAGAGCTGAAGAACTTTAAAACTTTGTACCAAGATGGTGATTTAAATTTTCTTAATTATGTGTTTTTTTCTTCTTTTTCATTGCTAAAGTTCTTCAGAAGATTTCTAATTGTCAGTATGCATAAATTGTTTCAATAAAAATCTATAGATGTAGCCTTGAGTCAGATACAAAAAATATACACATTAATCTTTTCTCTGTTATTTGCAATAATTCCATTTACCGAACATATGCAAGCAGTCCCAAACATTTTAATAGGTGTACTTGCTGTTTGCTTTCCTTTTGTAGTCAAAAAAGAAGATTTGAGAAAATCAGATACAAAAATCATCTATTTGTTTCTTGTATTAATTTTAGTGATTGGAACAGGAATTATTGTTTTTAAAAGGTGGGAAGACACTTCGATTATGATGAAAATAATCATTATTCCGACAATCTTAATGCTTTCATTTCCAATAAAAAAATACAAACTCCCTATTTATTTCTTTTTAATCAGTTCTATTGGATTACTATTGGCTTCTTCAATAAAAATAGCGCTTTATTATCAAATTCATAAAACATTAAATCTTGATGTTGGCACAGTTGTCAATGATTTATTGTTGGGCGAAAGACCATATTTGGGATTTATCTATTTGAGTTCATTTTGCTTGAGCATATATTTGTATAAAACTCATGAAAAAAAATGGATGAAAACTTGTTTCATAATTCTCGCAATTCTTTTTTGTGGTTTCATATTATTTATTTCTGCAAGACTTTCCATTCTATCATTGCTAATTATAATCAGCATTTCTGTGTTTTATGCAAAAAATAAATTAAGAAATTTCATGATTTCTATAGCAAGTATAGCTATTTTGGTGTTGATCGGATTCTCAAATCCTAATTTCATAAGCCGTTTGACAGCAGGTTTTAAACAAAGCGAACTTAAATTAGAGAAGATAATAAAGTTAGAACCTCGTTCTCACATCTGGGAATGTTCCGCAGAGATTTGCAAGTCAACTTCAAATAGCGTGTTGGGCATAGGTTTCAAAAACACAACAAGACAACTGAGCGTATGTTTTTCAACGCATCAGAATTTTATAAATGAAGAACAGCGTAATTTTTTTATAGACAGTCAATTCAATACCCATAACCAATTTCTGAGTTTTTATTTAGGCAGCGGAGTTTTGTCGCTACTTATTTTCTTATGTGTTTTTTACTTACTTTTCAAAAACAATTACAAAAAGTATATCACATTTGCTTTGGTCTTGGCTATACTTCTATTTTGTGTTTTTGAGAATGTACTTAGTCGTCAATTGGGTGCAATGTTGTTTGGTTTGAGTTTATCAATTATTTTTTTTCTCAACAGAATTCAAAAGAACTACACAACAATCAATGCTGAATAAACTTGAATCCGGTATTTCTCTCATAACCGGTTTTCATTGCATTTTCCCAAAACTCCTGCGACAAAAGAATCACCTTATTGATGCTTATCCGGTTCTTTTTATTGGGCAATTTTCTTCGCCATAATTTAACTTCTTTATCAGTAGGTAATCGATTTAGATAATGCTCATAGGTTTGTGAAATAAATTGTACAATTTCGTCGTTCCTGTTTTCTTTTGAAACTTCCTGAAAGTCTTGAGGCTTGAAGTAGATTTGATTTTCTATTAAAAAAGACTCCAAAAACACTTCTGTCGTATCGCTCTTATTAAATTGAGTTTTCCAATAATTTAATTCATCATCTGATGGTTGCGGCAACATCAAATATTGATACAAAGATTGAAGATAGTTAAACAAACCATTTTTTGATTCTTCTATATTGTATTTAATTTGATTAGAAACAGGTTTAGAAATGAATTTCTGCAAATTATGAGAACGAATCTCCATCTTGTACAAACCATATTCTGACTGTTCAAACAATTTATTTAATCCATAAAGTGACGGTTCGTCAAACAACTCATAAATGAAAAAAGCTTTTACCTTGGGATTTGTTTTGATAACACTTATGTATGAATTAATTAAATTTGGCTGATTGTTCTCAAAATCCATATAACTCCCATCTCTTCGATTGATTTCTGTAATCCAAATCGGATGGTTGAACTCTTGAGACAACAAGTTCAAAGAATTTTTTAAAATTTTCTCGGAACCTCTTGTAAATGAGTACCAATGAAACCCTAAAATATCATAATTTACCTGGTAATTCTCTAAGAGTCTCAGATAACCAAAATGCAGATTGTTTGAGCTGTTGATAAGGGTTTTAGCATTTGGATTAATCTGTTTAATTCCGCTGATCATGCCCTTGAAATAAGAAGCGACAATTTTGAATTTTTCTAAATCATAATCTGAAGTATTTTCTCCGGTACGGTGATCTAAAATCAAACGAAGGTCTTGCTCATTCCCTAAATTATATACCTTAATGTTTTTTCCATATTTACTTACAAATCCTTTCATTTGAGTTTCTCCTCTCCTGAAAGCTTCAGCTTCTGAGATTCTATAATCATCCAAAAACAAATTGATAAGCACCACTGGCATCAAATCAATATTGTGTTTTTCGGCTTTCAGCAGAAGTTCATCGAATTCTTTTTCATACAAAATAACATTGCCTTGAGAGTCGAGTCGTATATCAAATCGATAATAATTCATTTGGAATTGCTGAAGTAGAGAAAGTTGTTGATCAATACTTGCGTTTAAATAATCCTTAGATGTTACAGGATGTCCATTTACGCCCCAAATAAAATCTTCTGACACTTGCAAAACATCATTCGTTTTTTCGTCTATAGATTTTGGTATGTTTACTTGAAAACTAACACAGTTTGTAAACAGAATTGATCCAACAAAAACGATGATTAATCTAAATAATTTAATTCTCATTTTAAATGTATATTCAAAAAAGTCCTGAAAATTGCTTTAACTTCGCCAATATAAACAGAAACAGTAAAAAAAACCTTTTTTAGTGCTTTTTAAATCTTTATTTAAAGACAAGTATTTGATTCTCACAGAACAGGCATTGACCTCTCTCTTGAGTTTCGGTGCAATATTTATCTTATCTAAATTAGCGTCAATTTCTGTATTTGGTGATTTTGTAGTTACTTACAGTTATGCAAGTTTTGTTTTCATATTTATTTCTTACTTTATTTCTTCTCCGGTTTTAGTGTTTTATACCAAGAATTGGAAATCAAAACCTTTGACATATCTTTTATCACTACTTATTATATCTTTATCCGGAACTATAATCATCAGTTTGATATGTAGTTATTTATTGAATATTCAAATAGGAAATGTGAACTTTCTAGCTTTTTTAGGGCTGAACTTGGGAATGGTCATCAATGATTTATTAAAAAAAACAATTTTTGCAAGTCGGATGGTCAATTTTGCTTCAACAGTTATTTCTTCGATTTCTCTGGTGTTGTTGTTTTTCGGATTAACACTTTATTTTTCAAATCAGTTAAGCCTAAATTTTATCCTCACTATATATGCTATTAGTTATTTCGTATCAATTACAATACTATCTTTGAGTATAATAAAATGGGGCGAGATATTGGTCTTTAAACACAACATAAAAACAGATGTTTTGAATAACATCAATTACATTTTGAAAGAACATTACGCCTATTCTAAATGGATAATCGGAGGTGGTGTATTATTTTGGGCATACAGTCAAGGGATTTTCATAATGGGCGAGATCATGGGAATAGATAAATTAGGATTAGGTAAAGTTCGGAGTATTCAAAATCTATTAGGCTTATTTACTATTCTAATCGCTTCTATGGAAAGTTATTATATTCCAAAATATTCAGACGCTCCCAATAAACTGCATCAACTTGTTAATGAGTTTTATACAAAATTAAGATTACCGTTAATTGCTGTTTTTCTTTTGACTCTTCCAATGGTCTATATCGTTTATAATTTTGTGTATGAAGAAAAATACGGAAGTGGTTTTTGGATAATTTTAGTCATATGGCTCTCTCAAATTATAACCGTATATTTAAGACCATTAGCGATGGCTTTAAAAGCAAAAGAGATTACATTCCCATTGTTTTACACACATTTGATTGCAAGTATCTCATTAATTGTTTTGGGTACAGTGGTCATTAGTTTTTTTGGAAATTTAGGTTTAGCTCTTGCTATTTTTATCGCTTTTCTGAGTTCTAATTTAGTTTTGATTTACTTCTACAGGAAATTCATCAAATCAAGTGAAAAAACAAATTGAGAAGCAATTAACTGAAAATTTAAAACGCAAATGAAAAAAATAATATTCAACGGATATTATGGATATGAAAACACCGGAGATGATGCATTTGTAGAAATATCATCTTGGGGAAATAAGCATTATTGGAATAATGAAAAAGAAGCATTTTTCACCGGAAAATTATTGCCTAAAACAATTTCACCAATAAAAAGTGCATACCCCAAATACTCAACCAATAGATTTGTTCAGAAAGCATCTGTTTTCATTAATTCACTTTCGACAGATTATTTCATCAATGCCGGAGGATCCGTTTTTAGTAAAATAACCCGTTTTAGTGATATTGTCTTTGCCGAAAAAGCGAGCATCTTCAATAATATGAAACATGGAAGTATTGGTGTCTCCATAGGGCCATTTAAGTCAGTAAATGATGAAAAAAAAGTGGTCGAATATCTAAAGAAACATGAATTCTTAGCACTCAGAGATGCACAATCTTTCGAATACGCAAAATCACTTAATTTAAACTGCGAACCCATCAAAGCATTTGATTTAGCCGCATTATTGCCTGAATGTTTTGGAGAAGAAAAAATTGACAATAACAAAAACCGGAAAACCATTGCAGTCAGCCTGTGCAATTACGAATCATATACTTCCGGCGATATTAAGAAAGAAGAAAAAAGAAATAAATTTGTCCAAGATGTGTTAAAAATACTTGCGGAAAATAAAAACATACATTTTAAATTTTTTATTTTCAATGGTAATAAATCCATTGGTGATGAAAAGCTAACGCATGAAATTATCTCAAAAATTCCTACTCAAAACATATCTGTTGTTCCTTATTTAAACAGTGTAAAAGCCACCTGGGATGAGTTAAAGTCATGTGATTTCATGTTTTCAATTAGATTACACGGATCGGTCTTTGCTTGTTATGCCGACATTCCTTTTATTCTCGTAGAATACCACAGGAAGTGCGGCGATTTTTTGGAAGATGTAGGTTATGACAGTCAACAAAGAGTTTATGACGGAAATGTGTCAGCTAACGAAACCGCGCAAAACATAATTTCCTGTCTAAATGGAAATTATAAAAAGCCCATCAAAATTCAGGAGACGATAGAAAGAGCCAAGTTGAACTTCACTAAGATAACATTATGAAGAAAAAGCTTGTAACAAAAGAATTATAGATTTTAGTATATTTGAATTTTAATTTAAATAAATGAAAAAAAAAAGGTTTTAGTTGTTGACTGGCTGGACTTATATGGTGGTGCTGAAAAAGTAATCACTGAAATTGATAGAATATTTGATTTTGACAAGGTTTATGCACTTACAGATGTTCGGAAAGAAAAAGATAAGCATCAATTCTTTAAAAACAACCCAAAAATAATCACTACTCGGCTACAAATTTTTGGCAAATATTTTCGCTACCTATTACCTTTATTTCCATACTTCGTTCGGCAAATCAAAATTGATAAGGATGCAGAAATCATCATCAGCTCTTCTCATAATATAGCCAAAGGAGTTAATAAAACCAACCAAAACCAAAAACACTTCTCATACATACAATCTCGAAATCTAAAATACATTTGGAATGAGGAGCAATTAAAAATTTATTTTGGCAAATTGCGTTTTGCCATTCAACCCTTTGTCAAATATTTGAGAAACTACGATGTGAAAAGTGCACAAAAGCCAGATGTACTAATTGCTAACTCAATTTTTCAAAAAGAATGGATTAAGGAGCATTATAACAGAGATTCTACAATTATTTATCCACCTGTAGATTTGTCCCTGTTCAGATTTTATCCTAAGAAAGAAGATTTTTATGTGGCTGTCGGTAGGTTTGCAAAAATGAAACGATTTGATTTACTGATTAAAGCTTTCAACAAAATGCCGGACAGAAAATTGATTTTGATCGGTGATGGCGAATTGATGAATGAATTTAGAGCAATGGCTAAACCAAACATTCAATTTACCGGATTTCTCAACTCAAAAGATGTTTACGATTATGTGAAAAGAGCCAAAGCCTCTGTTTATGTGGGAATTGAGGATTTTGGCATTGCAGCCGTAGAGTCACAATCTGCTGGTACACCAGTCATTGCATACAGTGTAGGTGGGACTGGTGAAACAATAGATCATCTCAAAACAGGATATTTATATAACGATCAAAATGAAAATTCAATTATAAAAGCAGTAACTGAATTTGAGAGAATTCAATATGATTATAAAAAAATTGAACAACATTCAAAAAAGTTTTCCACAGAAAAATTTCATGAAGAATTACTCAAACTGGTAAACGAGTTGTAAATTGTTTTCTTTTGAATCAAAATCCTTTTAATATATTTGCCATTCATGGATAACCAAGGGATTGATGTAAATTAATTTAAAAGATGCTGAGAAGAAACTATCCAAATTACACTCTGTTCTTGTTGGTCTGTCTTGATCTCCTGGTGATTACAGCTCTGTTCTTTACTTTTCTTTTCATCAATGATCCGCATTGGGAGAGATCTCTACATGGCCTAATTACATTTGCAAAAGTTCATTACAAATCACTTGCATTGATCATATTGTTTTGGTTTTTGGCTTCCAGTCAAGTTCAATTATACAAAAACACTATATTTTCGAGATTTTTAGATCTTATTAAAAAAATAATAGTTCAGGTTATTCTTTTTTCCATAGTATTATTTGCAATTTCCGGCGGAAAAAAAGAAAATCTTTATACACCTCAAGAGTCCATATATTTTGTGATAATATTATTTTTCTATTTATCACTTTCCAGATACATTATTCACTTTTTATTGAAATTCTACCGTAGAAAAGGACATGGACATAACAATCTCATATTATTTGGTTACAATGATAATTCAGAAGGTTTAGTCAAAATGATCTATGAAAGAAAAGATATAGGATTTAGAATTCAAGATATTTTTGTTGTAGAAAATCCAACAGAAAATCAAACCTTATTAGACATTGACAATTTAAGCAAATATTTGATTGACAACAATATAAACTATGCATACATTTCATTAAACAGTGAATATAATGATGAGCTAATCAGTGAAATAATTGAGATTTTAGAAAATAATTATGTGTCAATTGGCTATTTGCCAAACTCTACTATGGAAATTAAACAAACTCTCGAAGTCAATTACCTGGACTCGTTTCCTATTTTAACTTATAAAAAATATCCACTTGACCTGACTTTCAACAAAATCTTAAAACGAACATTTGATATTGTTTTAACTTTGATTGCATTCGTTCTTCTCTTATGGTGGTTACTCCCTATTATTGCTATAGCCGTCTATTTTTCTCAGGGTAAACCAATTCTTTTTGCTCAAAAAAGAAACGGATTAAATGGTGTTGAATTTAAATGCTTAAAATTCAGAACCATGCGCCCCGACAAAGACAACAATAAAAAACCAACAGAAAGAGACGACCCAAGAGTGACCAAACTTGGCCGAATTCTCAGAAAAACCAGTTTAGATGAACTGCCTCAGTTTTTTAATGTACTCAAAGGAGATATGTCAATCGTTGGACCCAGACCACACATGGTTTCAGAAAATGATTCATACAAAGAAATCATCAGAAAATATTCGCTCAGACATTATGTAAAACCCGGAATTACCGGATTATCACAAATCCGTGGTTTTAGAGGTGCAATTGACTCTACCAAAGACATGGAAATGAGAGTCAAAACCGATATTTACTATGTTAGAAACTGGTCTTTTCTTCTCGATTTATTGATTATTTATAAAACTGTAAGGTTGATGATCTTTGGCGATGAAAACGCTATTTAATTTAATTCAATAAAAAATCCCGTACAGAAAGTTGATGCCTTCGTACAGGAATTTAATTTATTTTATACTTCAAATGCCGGTTTACCAGCCTTTGTAATCTTTTTCGTTGTCATTGCCAAAACCGGCGAGTTTGCTCAACCACCATATAATCAATACAGCTCCGATTGTCACAAAAATCCAGTCGCTCACATGGGCAATAGGCTCAAGAAGATGCTCAAAAGTCCAGTTGAAGAAATGTCCGAGTCCAAACCAAAAATCTGCAAGTATTCCCATATCTTTGTAATCTTTAAGCTGCAAAGTTATAAAAATGTTGTTAAAACTGCTTTCTCAAAAATCAATTTTGTTTCAATTTCTTTGGGGATTGCTGTTTTTGGGCTTGATATATCTCAATCTAAACAGCCTTGAGCCCAACTGGCAAAGCTTTACAGCAGTTTTACTCTTGATTTTTTCAGTCTTGATTTGCCTTCTCTTTTATATCCATTCTAATTTATTCAGAAACATTGGGGTGGCACTTTGGTTTCTACTAATCTGGACAGTTGTTTTCTCAGGCATCTGTTCAGACTGGAAAATCTGTTTTTCTCTATTCTTCTGTACACTTATGGTCAGAAGCTGGCTCTCAGGTGAAGACAAAAAAAGCAGCAAACGGTTTTTATTTGACAGCGGTGCATTACTGATGTTGTCCGCAATTTTTTATCCGCCATCTCTATTTTTAGCCGGATTTCTTTTTGTTACTTATCCCTATGTTCAAAATATCAGTCTGAAAGGCATACTTATGCTTATTTTGGGTATGGGCATTCCTCTGTTAATTGTTATTCAGATTCTTTTTCTTACAGATCAAACTGAAATAATCAATTCCTATTCAACTGCATTTTATTTGAATTTCTGGCAATCTACATCCCTGATACTGATTCCTGTCGGTCTGATTATCCTGGTTAGCTGGACAAATCATCTGCTCAATTTCAGTACTCAGGACATCAATAAAAGACAAAAATATTTTCTGACATTTATTTATTTCATCAATTGGATAATAATACTTGCTCTCTTTGGCGGTGAGCAACAAAACCTGCTTATCTTTCTGGGTCTGCCTGTTTCAATCTTTCTGAGCCGGTTTGTTCAATACCTGAACTCAGACAAATACAAGGAAATTTGGTTGTGGCTGTATGCAACAGTGATGGCGGCATTCTTTTTCAGGATTCAGATTTATGAAATCTTTGATAATCTGTTGGGTAATGTTTCTTTTGGATTCTGATTTTAACCAATTTTTGTAGATTTGATGAAACTTTACTAAAACATGAAGATAGATGTTCCGTTTATTTATAATATCGACAAAGAAGGAGAAGGTTTTATCAATTTAAAGATAACACCGCTTTACCGTAATATCTACTTTCTAATACTAAGACTGGATCCACTGATATTTTTGGGAGTTTTTCTCTACTTCAGTGAAGGTGTCAAAGAAACTTTAAGCACTGAGATTTACTGGTTTATTTTGTTTATCATGTTGATAATAAGCCTTTTTGTCCTGAGAATAAAAATACCAAAAGAAATTCATTTGAGAAACCACAACATTATTAAAAAATCATATAAATTCTTCAGAATCGAAGAAGAAAACTTTCAGATTTCCGACTTTCATGAAATCAGAATGACAACAAATAATACGCCTTCTGCTAAAACCCAGGTTTTCAATTTAATTGCTGATGGCAAGAAAGAGAAAATTCTGACGGTCAGCTACAATTATTTTTTAAACAAAAAACACGAAGAAGAATCTGAGCTTCCCGTACTAATCGAAAAATACTGTAAGATAAAAGTGATTGAGGAATAATTAAGCCCTGGCTCTTTTCAGATAAAGATACAAAGTCAATGCACCAAAAATGATGTTTGGTCCCCAGGCTGCGACTAAAGGCGATAC
The DNA here is from genome assembly GCA_964346785.1 of uncultured Weeksellaceae bacterium. Taxonomy (GTDB): domain Bacteria; phylum Bacteroidota; class Bacteroidia; order Flavobacteriales; family Weeksellaceae; genus Moheibacter. Next base: position 16,270 of record CAYFWH010000040.1, read on the forward strand.
AAATCCGCGGGCTGAATAAGTCATTGAAACCTGATTGAAAAAGATATAGACGAAAGCAAGTGTAATACCCACTGCGAGGTTCAAACCAATACCACCTCTTCTCTTTTTAGAAGAAAGCGACAAGGCTAAAATCGTTAGAATAAAAGTTGAAAACGGCGTGCTGTTTCTTTGGTTTAATTCATTTTGATAGGCATTGATACTCGCTGAACCTTTGAATTTTTGTTTTTTAATGAATTGACTTAACTCAATCGAATTCATGGTTTCAGCCACATATCCTTCGGGCAGAATTTCATCCGGAGTGGCTACAAATTCTCTTCTTAATTCTGACTGATGACCTATGCTGTCCGTATATTCAGAAGTAACCACACGGTCATAAACATTTCTCAAAACATAAACCGAATCTTCAGAATCCCATGAGAATGAAGATGCCATAATCTGTTGCTTTAAACCATTTTCATCAAATTTCTGATACACAAAATTATTTCCCCTTTTCTCAACCCGGTCATAGTTTTGTGCAAAAATATATTCGTTTTCAGAAATCTGTGATGATATTTTCTGTCGTTCGTAATATTCACGGTTTTTGGAACGGGTCAGCATATATTCATACTGGAATTTATTTTTTTTGATATTCGCCCAGGGTTGGGCAAAGTTGTTTACAAACAAACCCGTGAACGCTATACCTGCTGCAACAAGTATATAGGGTTTAGAAATTCTGTAAAGACTGATTCCACCTGCCTGTGCAGCAACTATTTCGGTTTGCATGGTCAGCCTCGATGTGAAAAAAATCACTGACATAAATACTGCCACCGGCAAAAATGTGTTGATTAACCAAACTGCCCAAAAAGGATAAAAATGAATCAGTGCTGCGAGTGGCGTCGAACCGTTGTTTTCAATTCTTTCCAACTTTTGACTCAAATCTATCACCACAGAAATCGTTGACAGAATAACCACCATAAAAAAGAAGGTGCTTACAAAGCTTTTGGCAATATATTTATCGAGTATTTTCAATTAAAGCCTTTGTTTTAATATTGGGATCATCTTATTTTTCCACGCTGTGAAATCTCCGTCTAAAATATGTTTTCTTGCGGTTTGTACCAAATCCAGATAAAAAGAAAGGTTGTGAACCGAAGCAATTTGCCTGCCGAGGTATTCGTCTGCCGCAAACAAATGCCGTACATAGGCTTTTGAATACTGGCTGTCCACAAAACTTTTTCCGCTTTCATCAAGTGGCGAAAAATCATCTTTCCATTTTGCGTTTTTCATATTCATCACGCCGTTCCAGGTAAACAGCATGCCATTTCTGCCATTTCGGGTCGGCATCACACAATCAAACTGATCTATTCCCAACGAAATGCATTCGAGTATATTCCACGGCGTCCCTACACCCATCAGATATCTCGGTTTTTCTTTAGGCAAAATATCTGTCACCAAATCTGTAATTTCAT
>CAYFWH010000041.1:0-17459 GCA_964346785.1 uncultured Weeksellaceae bacterium
CTCTTCAAAACGAACACGGTGTAGATCCTGAGAGATTGACTGCCGGTGGTCGTGGTGAGTACAACCCAATTTCAAGTAATGCTACTGAGGAAGGTCGTTCAAGAAACAGAAGAACTCAGATTATCATCACTCCTAAACTGGATGAGTTCATAGAGTTGATTGGACAGGCACCTGAAACAAATTAATTAGATTCCAATAGAAAAATGGCGGGCTTTTTATGAAAGTCCGCTTTTTTTTGTGACCATTCTTTTATTGATTTTGTCACAATAAATTCATCCGGGAGACTGATACTCGCTGCAACACATAGTGTTGTTGACGGTTGACAATTATTGACAAGGTCTTCTATCAATTGATTGTTTCTGTATGGAGTTTCCATGAAAATTTGAGTGAAACCGGTTTTTCTGCTTTCATTTTCAAGTTTTTGAATCGCTTTTTTTCTTTCTGATTTATCAATTGGTAAATAGCCGTGAAAACAAAATTGCTGACCGTTCATACCCGATGCCATCAATGCCAGCATAATCGATGATGGTCCGACCAGCGGAACGACTTTGACATTGTTCAGATGAGCCAATTTGACAAGTCTCGCTCCGGGATCTGCAACAGCAGGCAAACCGGCTTCAGATATAACGCCAACCGACTCATTTCTCAAAAATAACTTCTTAAGCTCTGAAAGCTCTTTATCAGTCGTCCTTTTATCAAGAATATAAATTTCGAGTTCCTGTTGTGATTTTTCAGGCAAGATGGTTTTTATGAATTTTCGGGCTGATTTTTCATTTTCAACTACAAAAATTCTAATTTGATGAATGATTTCAAGATTGTAATCAGGTATGTTTTTTCTGAAATCAACTTCGCCCAGAAGTGATGGAATCAAGTACAAACAACTTTGGTTCATTGATTCAGTTCTTTGACGATATCGTCAGTTACTTTGTCCAATAATTCAAACACATGTTCAAAGTCACTCAACCCGCCGTAATATGGGTCAGGCACATTTGAATCTCCAAGAATCATTTTTATTTTCTCCTTTTGGTGTTCATCAGTCGTCATTGCCAAAAGGTTTAAGTAATTAGACTCATCCATTGCAAAAATTAAATCAAATTCTTCTAAATCTGATTTTTTGATTTGTCTTGCTCTTTGGTATGAAATATCGATTCCGTGTTTTTTCGCAACCTCAATTGATCTTTTGTCGGGTTTTTCACCTGTATGCCAATCTCCGGTTCCTGCTGAATCAACAATAAATTCATGGTTTAATTTTGAACTCAATATACCTTCCGCCAAAGGTGAACGGCAAATATTACCCAAACAAACCATCAAAATTTTCTGAACCATCAGTAATTTATTCCATTCCGATTTTTCGATTCAAATCCTCAACATATCCTCTGAAAACCCGGTCGGTCTCAGATAGATTCCGAACCGTTTTACAAGCATGGAGCACTGTTGCATGGTCTCTTTTTCCGATTTGTGAACCAATACTTGACAGCGAAGCTTTTGTATATTTTTTAGCAAAATACATAGCGAGTTGTCTTGCCTGAACCACATCTCTTTTCCTGGTTTTGGACTGCACCAAATCAATAGGTATTTTGAAATAATCGCAAACCAACTTTTGGATATAATCGATTGATATTTCTTTTCTCGAATTGCTCACAAAATTAGACAGTGTCTTTTTGGTTAGCTCGAGCGTAATTTCTTTTTTATTGAGTGTTGCCTGTGCAATAATTGAATTCAGACAGCCTTCGAGTTCCCGGATATTGGGTTTGATATTTTTAGCTATATATTCCACCACCTCGTCCGGCATTTCTATACCGTCTTTTTCTATCTTGAATTTCAGAATCGCAAGTCTTGTTTCATAATCAGGTGGTTGCAAATCAGCCGACAGTCCCCACTTGAATCTTGAAATCAGTCTTTGTTCCATATCCTGAATATCAACAGGTGGTTTGTCTGAGGTCAAAATAATCTGTTTGCCGTTTTGTTGTAAATGATTGAATATATGGAAAAATACTTCCTGTGTACCTTTTTTACCTGACAGGAAGTGCACATCATCCATAATGAGTATATCAATCATTTGATAGAAATGGACAAAATCATTTCTGTTGTTACTTTGTGCAGCATCTATAAATTGTTGTGTGAATTTTTCGGTTGACATATACAATACAGTTTTATCAGGATGATTTTCTTTAGCCTCCAGACCGATTGCCTGAGCCAGATGAGTTTTTCCCAAACCTGTACCGCCGTATATAAACAGAGGATTAAATGAAGTTCCTCCCGGTCTTTTTGCTACTGCCTTTCCTGCTGACCTTGCCAGTCGGTTGGATTCTCCTTCCACAAAATTCGCAAAACTGTTATTAACATTTAGCTGCGAATCAATTTGTATTTCCTGAAGTCCGGGGCTGATAAATGGATTCTTGACTTTTTTACTGTCAATAGGCATAGGCGCATCCACTTCCTGCAACTTTACTTTTTCTCTGTTTGAGCTGGGGATTCTAACTGTATAAGGGTCTTTTCCTGAATATTTTTGATCCATCACAATACTGTAAACCAACTTGGCGTCTTTACCAAGCTCTTTTTGTAATGCGACTTTTAACAACTGTATATAGTGCTCTTCGAGCCATTCATAAAAAAATTTGCTGGGAACCTGTATGGTTAGCGCAGAGCTTTGCAATTTCACTGCTTTTATGGGCGTAAACCATGTTTTGAAAGCTTGCTCCTGAATATTATCTTTTATAAATTCCAGACAGTTTCCCCAAACTAATTCAGCATTTTTCCCCATAGTTTTAATAAAATCCTTTTTTTAAGTTAGTAAATTTCTTTGGTAGTCGAAATTGAGTTGACTAATATAGCCTCTTTTTTATCTTTAAGCAAAAGTGCTCATAATTTTTTAGTAAAAAAAGTTTTAACCCTATTGACTTTTTAGAAATATATTTGTATACATTTAAGTTAAACTTTAAGATGCTAATCAAAACTGTTTCTATCCGTGTCAGATATGGTGAAACCGACCAAATGGGTGTGGTTTACCATGGTAATTATGCTACTTACTGCGAAGTAGCCAGAGTCGAGTTTTTCAGACAAATTGGGCTTCCCTACAAAGACCTGGAAGATAATGGTATTATGCTCCCCGTTTTTGAACTCAATCTAAAATATCACAAACCTGCTTTTTATGATGAACTCCTCGAAATTGAAACTACGCTGGTCGAAATTCCAAAAGCTGTCAAACTCAAATTTGATTATAAAATTTATAACAGCAAAAAAGAATTGATTACAACCGCCTATTCAGTTCTTGCTTTTGTTGACAAAGAAACAAAAAAACCGGTAAGATGCCCTCAAGAAATGACGAAATTGCTCACCCGGCTGGTTGCTGATTCAAATAAAGAATAAATGAAATTTAATTGATTATCTTGACTTTATAGAGTGGCTCAAATGAATTAATAAATTCTTCTGATTTGCTTTTTTTGATGCTGACTTTCAACCTGCAAATATCTGTGAATTCGGTTTTGAGAACTTCAGCTTCAAACTTATCAACAATTCTCATCACTGCGCCCTGATCTTCATAAGTAAATTCAAACTCAAATTTTTCTTTTAGATGTTTTTCAATGATTTCAGCTTCATCCAAAACCATTTGTGCAGATTGTTTATAAGCTTTAACCAAACCGGGAACACCAAGTTTTGTGCCTCCGTAAAAACGAACAGATGCAACCAAAACAAAACTGATATTTTTTGAAAGTATTTGATTGTAAATTGGCAAACCTGCACTTCCCGAAGGTTCTCCGTCATCATTTGCTCTGTAATTTTCGCCTTCCAGTCCTAAACGCCATGCATAGCAGATATGGGTCGCATCAGGATACAATTCCCAAAGCTTTTTTAATTCTTCTGAAACTTCTTCTTCATCTAAAACCGGAATGGCATAACCAATGAATTTACTTCCTTTCTCTTTGAAGGAAATATCCTCAACTCTTTTGGCTATGGTCATGTACGAATAATTCATTTTCTGAATATTTCCAGCAAATCAGATGCTATTTTTTTACTTTCTATTAATTTTCCGTGAATTTCAGGTGCAGGAATTCCAATACCCCAATTGGTTGATGAACTGAAAATTCTTGCTTCATCCCATAATTCTTTTTGAATAAAACCATCCAGTGTTTTTCTTCCGCCTTCTATAATTACTGATTGAATTCCCAATTCATAAAGTTGATTGAGTATTGATTCTTCTAATTTTTCATCAAAATTCAACTGAATGTATTTCAAATTGTTAGTGCTGTTTTTCTTCTTTTCCGTGAAAATTATTGTGGGTTGACTGCTGTCAAATAAATTCAAATCTTCACTCAGACTCAAATCAGAATCAATTACCAATCTTGTAGGATTCACACCTGTCCACAAACGAATATTGAGTTGCGGATCATCAAACTTTGCAGTATTATAACCAACCAAAACCGAGTCTTCCTCGCTTCTCCATTTGTGAACCAGTTGTTTGGAATATGAATTGGTAATCCACTTTTGTTCACCCGACTCATCAGCCATAAATCCATCGCCTGTTTTTGCCCATTTTAAAATGACATAAGGTCGTTTTTTGAGATGAAAGCTAAAAAATCTACTGTTTAAATTTTGACATTCTTCTTCCAGCACACCCAATTTCACTTCTATTCCAGCATTTTTTATTTTCTCAATTCCTTTTCCGCTAACTACAGAATTCGGATCGGTTGTGCCGATTATAACTCTTTTAAAGCCATTTCTGATAATCATATCCGAACAAGGAGGTGTTTTTCCAAAGTGAGAACAAGGCTCCAGCGAAACATAAATTTCACATTCACTAAGTATTTCCTTATTTTTCAATTGATTAACCGCATTGACTTCGGCATGCGCCTCTCCGGCTTTTTTGTGCCAGCCTTCTGCTATAATTTCATTTTGATAAACGATAACACACCCAACCATCGGATTGGGACGACAACTTGACCTGCCATTTTTGGCAAGTTCAATGCAACGGCTCATCATTTGTTCATCAAAATCCGGCATAATATTTTTTTATTATTTCGTTTAAACAAAACACCCTGCGATTAAAACCGCAGGGTGTTGATTAACTGATTGTCATTTTTAATTTTCAGCTGAATCAGCTGATTCATCAGCCGTATTTTCATCTGTTGCTTCATCTTCATCGAAATCAATTCTGTGAAGTTTTCGCAATTTCAATTCTGAATCAGAAAGTCTGGCTCTCTTTTCTTCGATTTGTTTATGAACATTTTTCAACAAAGGACTGTTTTCATCTGTGAAAAATGCAACATTATTTTCTAACTGATTGATCTCTTTTTCAAGATCTTCGATTATTTTTTTAGTTTTTCTGATTTCATCACCAAGCATTTGCTCATCCTGACCGGATTTAATTCTGTCAACCAAAGCGGACATCTTGAAATCCTGAACTTCATCATCGCTCAATCCGAGAGATTTCACGAGTTCACTAATTTTTTTACTAAACTCGTGATTGATGTCCATTCTTGCTGCCGGAACTTTACCGATACCACTCCATCGAACATTGAATTCATTAATTTTCTCAAGATCTGCTTCAGTGTTATCTCCAATTTTGAAGGCATTCAGCTCTTTCAACAATTCCTCTTTCTTTGCCAGATTTTCTGTAAATTCATGATTTATACGACTGCCTCTTGCCTTGTAATTATCAAAAAACTTATTGCATGCTTCCTTGAATTCTTTCCAGATTTTATCTGATTCTTTTCTTGGCACATGGCCAACTTTCTTCCAATCAGATTGTATTCTTTTGATAATCTGTACAGAACTATCCCAATCGGTGCTGTTTTCGTGTTCTTTCGCAATTTGAAGCAATTCTTCTTTCTTCGCCAGATTCTTTTGCTGTTCAAGCTTCAGATTTTTGTAGAATTCATTTTTTCTGTGATTAAATTCTCTGGTTTCATTTTTGAATTCATCCCACAATTTTTGATTAAATTCTTTGGGAACTCGGCCGATCGCAATAAATCCTTCTCTCAACTTATTGAGTTTTTTAATTCCGGTTTGCCATTCACCGTGTGATTTATTTTCAGAACCTTCATAGAGGCTTCTGATTTCATTTAAAATTTCTTTTTTCTTATTTAGATTTTCTTCCTGTTCTTCTTTGATTTTTTCGCCTAATTCAGATTTTCTATCATGAATCTTCACGGTCAATTCCTTAAACTTCTGCCAGGTTGGCTCTCTTAATTCTTCTGCAACCGGCACAGCTTCCTCTTTCCAGAGTCTGTGTAAATACTGAAGTTCGTTCAGTGCTTTTTGTACATTATCTTCCTGAACAAGTTCTTCCGCTCTTTTGATAATAGATTCACGCACCTGAAGGTTATGTGCATAATCCATTTCTCTCAATTCCTTGTTTAAATCAAGATAGAGATAGAAATTATCTAAGTGATGAAAATAAGTTTTAAAAACATTCCCAGCCTGAGTTTTAGGCACCATGCCTGCATTATGCCAACGGGTTTTCAGCTTTCTGAATTTACTGAATATATTAGTATTGTCATCGTTTGGATCCTGGTATAAAGCTTTAAGTTCTTCGATAATTTCAAGCCTTTCTTTCAAATTATCCTGCTGAGCTTTCTCCTGTTCTTTGAAAAAAGCATCGAGCTGGTTTCTGTAATCAGAATAAACTGAATTGAAATCTTTTCTTGCGGGGTTGTTATACTGAAATGCAATTTCTTCTCCGCCTGCTGAAATGAAGGCTTCTTTTGCAGCTGTTTCTTCGTCTTTTAATTTCTGAAATACAGCTTCACGAATTTGATAGAAATGATTTTTCAAAAGTCTTGCAGGATGGTTTCTCAACAATTCCTTTGCTTCACCTATCAAAACCGCAAGAGGCAGTTCATCATAGTCTTTGAACGGAATCCCATCTTCTTCTTCCTCATCTTCAGATGTTTCCAAACCAACTCCTTCTACTTCTTCTGATTCTTTGTTCTCAGGTGTTTCAGCTGGCTCTTCAACAACGCTGCCTTCAGACACTTCAGATTCAGTTACAGGCTCTTCGGTCTCGTCCCGAGTTTCTTTGCTAACTTCAGTAGTTTCTGATGATTCTTCAGCTTGTTCGGATTGAATTTCTTCGGTCCCTTCTACCTGTGATTCCACCTCCTGAATTTCTTCATCTTTTTGCTCTTCAGGCTTTTGAGGCTCAGAATCCGTTTTTGAAGTTTCTTCTGCGGATAAGTTTTTGTTATTTTCTCCATCTGCATCCAAGTGCAGGTTATCCAAATCAGTTGTCATAATGCTTCTTATTTAAGAGAGCAAATCTAACAAAAACTGTCTTATTTACAAAGTGTGAGACCAAATTTCCCACGATTTCTCAGCTTGTAGTTTCAGCATTTCCAAACCATTTTTAATTTGTGCACCTCTTGATTTGGCCAAAGTCAAAAAAAGTGTCTGTTCAGGATTATAAACCAAGTCATAAAGAAAGTGTTCGGAATTCAAGAATTCGTAAGGTATTTCAGGTTTTGAATTTATTTCAGGAAAAGTACCAAGCGGTGTACAATTTATAATTAACTGATGATTTTCTATAATTTCAGGATTCAGATTCTTGTATGATATTTCACCCGTCCGGCTGACAATTTTGTAATCAATTCCTAATTTCCTCAGCACATAAGCAACCGCTTTTGATGCACCTCCGCTTCCCAGTATCAATGCAGCACGATGTTGTTTGTTTAACAATGGTTTCAGCGATTCTTCAAAACCATAAACATCTGTGTTGTATCCTTTTTTAATTCCCTGATTTATACTTATACAATTTACAGCCCCTATTTCTGCGGCTTCGGGGCTTATTTCATCTAAATATTTTTTAATTTTTTCCTTATAAGGGATGGTTACATTAATACCTTTCAGTGATTTATCTCTAAATATTTTTTGAACCTCTTCAATTTCTTTCAAATCAAAAATTTCATAAACAGCATCGCTGATATTCTGTTTGTCAAATTTTTTATTAAAAAATTCAGCTGAAAAAGAATAGGATATATTCCTGCCAATTAAACCAAAACGATGTTTCATTTTAACTAAAAAATCTTTTCTTAATAAATCTGAAAATCATTGGAGAATTTGCAGCCACAATTATTCCGATAATAAAATACTCCAGATTTCTCTGTACAAAATCATAAGTCCCCAGGAAATAACCAAGTACCGAAATTAATCCAACCCACAGAAATGCGCCCAGTAAACTATAAATTAGAAATGTTTTGTAATCAACTCTGGTTGTTCCGCATACAAATGGAATAATTGTCCTGACAACCGGCATAAAACGGGCAATCACAATTGCTTTTTTACCGTTTTCGTTAAAAAAGCGGGTTGCTTTATCGAGGTGATCGGGTTTAATTTTAAATTTTCCGGGATGCTCCAAAAGCCAATTCCCAAATTTTCTTCCCACAAAATAATTGACATTATCACCCAATATCGCTGCTGCCATTAGCAAAGGTATGATGTATTCTATATGAAGGTGATTCTGCTGGTCATTGGCTGCAATCATTCCAATCGCAAAAATCAGTGCATCGCCCGGCAAAAAAGGCATGATAAATGATGCGACAATTAATCCGGTTTCAGCAAAAATAATAACAAATAAAATAAAATAAATCCAGTAACCATATACAGCTATAAAGTCCATCAGTACCTTGTCCGGCCTGCTGACAAAATTAGTTATGAATTCAAAAAAATCCTGCATTACTGAATTTCAATTATTTGTATTAAGCTCTCGTAATATCTGCACCAATTGCCCTCAATCGAGTATCAATATACTCATACCCTCTGTCTATCTGTTCTATATTGTGAATCACGCTTTTTCCTTTTGCAGAAAGTGCTGCAATCAACAATGAAATTCCGGCACGGATATCCGGTGAAGTCATCACGGTTCCTCTAAGCGGAGTTTCCTGATTCAGACCTATAACAGTTGCTCTGTGCGGATCACACAAAATAATCTGAGCTCCCATATCTATCAGCTTGTCAACAAAGAATAGCCGGCTTTCAAACATTTTTTGATGAACCAATAAACTCCCCTTGGCCTGAGTGGCTACCACCAGTACAATACTGAGTAAATCCGGTGTGAATCCCGGCCAGGGCGCATCGGATACCGTAAGAATTGAACCATCCATGAATTTTTGAATTTCATAATACTCATGGGTTGGTATATATATATCGTCATTTTCTTTTTCTACTGTAATGCCGAGTTTTCGGAATGTATCAGGAATCAACCCCAGATTTTCCCAGGATACATTTTTGATTCTCAACTCAGATTTAGTCATGGCAGCCATTCCTATCCAACTACCAATTTCAATCATATCCGGAAGTATGGTATGCTCAGTCCCCGACAGTGAATCAACTCCGTCAATATGTAGAAGATTAGAGCCTATACCCTGAATTATCGCTCCCATTCTCACCAGCATTTTACAAAGTTGCTGTAAATAAGGTTCACAGGCAGCATTGTAAATCGTCGTTCTTCCTTTTGCCAGTACTGCTGCCATAATGATGTTTGCAGTCCCGGTTACAGAAGCCTCTTCAAGCAACATATAAGTACCGTTCAGACCTCTTTTCTCGTCGATTTCAACTCCGTAAAAGTCTTCACCATCAACGAAACGGTATTTTGCACCTAATTTTATAAATCCAAGAAAATGAGTATCCAATCTTCGTCTTCCGATTTTATCACCACCCGGCTTTGGCATATAAGCTTTGCCGTGTTTTGAAAGAAGCGGCCCCATCAGCATAATTGAACCCCTGAGTGCAGCACCGTCTTTTTTAAACTCTTTTGATTGTAAATAATCCATACGGATATCATCGGCTTGAAAAGTTAAATCACCATCTGCGTTTTTTTGAATTTTAACTCCTAAATCAGCCAATATTTCTATCAATCGATTGACATCTCGGATATTCGGAATGTTTTTAATTCTCACCGGCTCATCGGTCAGCAAAACCGCACACAAAATTTGTAAAACTTCGTTCTTTGCTCCCTGAGGTTTGATATCTCCGCTTAAACGATTTCCTCCTTTAATCTGAAAAACCGCCATATTTATTTGTGTTTTTTACCCCGGCCCTGTTTTGACTTTCGGCCTTTATTGTGGTTATTATTTCCGGTCGAATAAAATTTATCACCGGACAGCAATGCTTCTGTCGAATCTCTTAAATCAATTTTACCATCAGAAAGTTCATACAGATGTTTAAATATTGTTTGATCTTCAACTGTATCTTTATTCCAAATCAAATAGCATTTTTTCATATGATTGGCTATAACCATTATCAGACCTTCCTGTTTATCGCCATCCCACTCAAGAGCAATATCAATCATCTTCCTGATGTTTTTGCCGTAATACTTATATTTATATTCTTCCTGTGGATAAGGAACCCGCTGTGGACGGCTGTAAACATCGTCTTTTTCAGGTATCGGATAGGGTGAATCCACAACAAGTTTAAATTCAGACATAATAAACAACTGATCCCAAAGTTTGTGCTGAAAATCCTGAACATCTCTCAAATGTGGATTGAGCTCACCCATTACTTCAATAATGATTTCAGCAAATTCATTTCTTTCTTTTCTGTCTTCAATGCCCATACAATGCTCGACCATTTTTTGTATGTGACGCCCATATTCAGGTATAATCAACTGTTTTCTCTCTGTATTGTATCTCATTTTTATTTTTGAATATTCACAAAAGTACAATATAAGTATTAAATACTTTTGTTAATGCTTTTATTTTTTAAATTCCAAATCAGTAAATATCTTCCAAACTCATTTTTAGTGAAGACAAAAATTGTGATGCCAGTGCACCGTCAATCACTCTGTGGTCATACGAAATCGAAAGCATCATCATTTTGCAAACCGCGAGTTCTTCTTTTCCATCTTTCACCACCACTCCTGCTCCGGAGCGAATCTGACCCAACGCCAAAACTGCAACTTGCGGACGGCTGATAATCGGTGTTCCCATCAGACTGCCAAAAATCCCGGTATTGCTCACCGTAAAAGTGGTGTCCTGAATATCTGTCGATTTCAATTTCCCTGATTTTGCATTGTTTCCAATCAGGTTTACATTTTCAATGATTTGATTTAAACTCATTTCATTGACTTTCTTCACATTTGGCACAATCAGATTACCATCAGGAAGAGCTGTTGCGAAACCGAGGTTGATGTCATTTTTCAAAATCAGTTCGTCTTCATTCATCCAGGCATTGAATTTCGGAAATTCTTTTAGCGTGTCAACCACCGCTTTCATAATAAAGTGAGTATAAGTCACTTTCAATCCATATTCTTTCTGAAAATCTTCCTTAATTTTCTCTCTGTGACTGACCAAATTGTTGACATTCACTTCCAGAAAGGTAGTCACATGCGGAATTATCTGATAAGAAGTTTGCAACATTTCTGCTGCCACCTGACGAATTCTCGGCAGTTTTTCAACCTTGTCATCCGGTTGGATATTCAGGTCGAGTTTGTAACTTATTTTTTCGGTTTGAACCGGTTTATTATTCTTGTTCAGAAATTTCAGAATATCGGCTTTTCTGATTCTTCCATTCTCGCCTGTCGGTTGAATTTGATTCAAATCTTCGATTTCCAAACCATTTTCGGCTGCAATTTTTCTAACCACCGGTGACAGAAATGATTTTCCTGACAGACTTTTTGTGGCAAGTAATTCGACTTGTGGTTTTTCGGTTACAGATTCGGTTTGAACTGCTTTTTTAATTTCTGAATGAACGATTGTATCATCAGAAACTTCGAAAATAGCAATCGGGCTACCGACTTTTACTTCTTCGCCTTCTTCAACCAATATTTTTTTTAGAATCCCTTCGTATTCTGACGGCAGCTCGCTGTCCACCTTATCGGTACCGATGGTAACAAAAGATTCATCTTTCTCTACAGTGTCACCGGGTTGTTTCAGCCAATTGGTCACGACAGCTTCCATCACACTTTCGCCCATTTTGGGAAGAAGAATCTGAATTTCTTTTGACATATTATCAAAGATTAAAAAGCATTGATTCCGGTTATATCATGTCCGGTAATCAGCAAATGCACATCGTGTGTTCCTTCGTAAGTAATCACTGATTCGAGATTGGCAGCGTGTCGCATCATCGGATAATCGCCAACGATACCCATTCCACCCAAAATCTGCCGGGATTCCCGTGCAATGTCAATCGCCATTCTCACATTATTTCTTTTGGCCATCGAAATTTGAGCAGGTGTAGCTTTGTCTTCGTTTTTCAGAGTTCCGAGTCTCCAGCAAAGCAACTGGGCTTTTGTGATTTCGGTAACAAATTCTGCTAATTTCTTTTGTTGTAACTGAAAAGACGCGATTGGCTTTCCAAATTGCTGTCTTTCAATTGAATATTTCAACGCGGTTTCATAACAATCGATTGCGGCACCGATAACTCCCCATGCGATTCCATATCGTGCAGAATTCAGACAACTCAACGGGCCTCTCAGACTGCTCACGCCGGGCAACAAATTTTCTTTTGGTACTTCAACATTTTCAAAAACGAGCTCACCTGTTTTAGAAGCGCGAAGCGACCATTTGTTATGGGTTTCGGGCGCGGTAAAACCTTTCATTCCTTTCTCGACAATCACACCTCTTATTTTACCTTCTTCGTCTCTTGCCCAAACCACTGCAATGTCAGCAATTGGCGAATTGGTGATCCACATTTTGGCTCCGTTTAGCACAAAATGAGAACCTTTGTCAACGATTTTGGTTTCCATTCCGGCTGGATTTGAACCATGATTGGGTTCGGTCAGACCAAAACAACCAATCATCTCACCGGTAGCCAGTTTTGGAAGATATTTTCTTTTTTGCTCTTCAGACCCGAATGTATAAATCGGAAACATTACCAGTGAAGATTGTACCGAAGCCGAGGAACGAATAGCGGAGTCACCGGCTTCGAGTTCCTGCATAATCAGTCCGTAAGAAATCTGGTCAAGACCGGCACCACCGTATTCTTCTGGAATGTACGGACCAAGCGCGCCAATAGCACCGAGTTTCGGCATTAGCCCCTGAATATCTTTGTGGTTTTGTGCTGCTTCATCAATTACAGGTTTTATTTCCTGGTTGACAAAATCTCTAACGGTCTGACGGATTAATTTATGCTCTTCTGTCAGTAAATCATCTATTTGGTAATAATCTGTTGCCATAAATTTTAATTTTGGTATGCAAAAGTAAGAAATCAAAAGGATTAAAAGATAAGTTTTGAAGGACAAAAACGATGTTAACAGTTTTATGTTATTTTCACTACTGATTTAAGGTTTACTCAACCGAAAAACTATTTTTTTAATTTATCTAATCGCCTACCAAAACCCCACTCACATTCCAGGCCGAAAAACTGCTGCCTTCTGGTTTTCCCTGTGGAATCAAAACCTTGATTTTGTGTTTTCCTGCTTTTAAATCTCCCAAATCAATCAGAAAAGGGTTGGTCACTGTACCGGGACACCAGTTGGAGCGGCTGTAATCAGAAGATGACAAACCATTTGAGAAATTTCCCGAAACCGGATTGTACAAACGATAAGAACCGCAGTCTTCACGCCACGGAATCAAATCGAAAATCACTTTGTCATCGAGTAAAATTGTGTTTTTCCTTTGAACAAATTCATCACCGTTCCCCCAACCGCCATGACCTGTTGTGATGTATCTCAATTGTGCATTTTTCAAATCCTGAGTCAATTCAAATTCTACTTCGAGTCCTTTTTCTGAATCAAACAAAGTCGAATATTCCTGACCCGCCATTTCCATCACATTCAGTGTGTTGAAAAGCGGAATAACTTTTTTCAGCGGATGATTCAAATCTTCATCGTTGTGAACGGTTATGTCCATCGAAATCAAATGACCGCCTTTGTCATAATTCCCGATAAACGCACCGATATAGACTTCTTTCTCTGACAACACAGAACCAAAATCAGAAATTTCCTGACGGTAATAAACCGAATCCTGCCATTGTTTATTTTTCAGTGTAACCCGTTCATTGAAATGTTTGACACCAAATGGAGTAAAAAAACGCATCAATTCCAACAGCGGTTCGTAATCAGGAGTAGCTGAAATTCCCTGGTATTTTTTTCCGTTTCCGTTTTCGTAAAGCGGAAGATTTTCAACACCTTTTTCAAGACCGTCCAGAAACGATTGTTTTTTGTTGACCGGAATCAGGAAAATACTTCCGGTTCGGTCATAGGCGTCGCCATTGGATTGTTCGGTCAGATTGACAAAAACCTGTGAAGAACCGGAAATTTTGGGAAATTTTACTTTATTCACAGCTATCGTTCCGTTTGCAAAACGCATAATTCCTTCTTTGGGTTCAAATTCATCTGAAAAATTTATTGGCTGATTTTTGAAAATTTCCAAAGTCGTAAACCGGGCTTTCCATATTTTGTCCTGATAATCAATTTTTTCAAGGATTTCGGGCTTTGAATTCAACACAAAAGCAGGTGCTTCTGCATTCTTTTTAATTGCTGTGGCTTCGATTATATAATTCCCGTTTCTGACTACTTTGAGTACCAGTCCCAAATCTGCACCTAAAATGTAAGGTGATGCTTTTATTTTTTTATCGGTTGTGTACCAAATTTCGATTGTATTTGAATTAATGACCGTTTTTGCTTTTTTGCAATTGAAACCCAAAATGGTTTGAGATTCGTTTGAAAATTCAAATTCCTGTTTTGCAATTGATGAAAAATCATCTGTAGCCACTGATTCAGCCGAATTTAAAAAAGAGATTTGACGGTAAGATTTATTGATTGTATTGACAATGGATATTTCGAAAGGATAATTTGATTTTTGATTCAAAGCGTCTTTTGTACTGATTAAAAAATTTATTCCATCCGTTAACACCTGAACCGGATTTTGATTTTCCTGTTTTTGTCCGTTGTAGGAAGTCTCAAAAGTAATTTCTGTTAATTTATTAGTATTGAAATTAATCTGAGCATTTAGTAAAACAGAAAAACCAAGGACAATAAGAAACAATACGATATTCAGTGAATTATAGTTTTTATATCGAAAAAACATTATTTTTTATTTGTTTTCAAATATATCAGAAATTCCGGCTATTGAAAAAATAAATTAAAGTCGAAATCAATTTGATTTATTAATTGCCGTATAGAAATTCGAAAAATGTCGTATAAAAATTTTGAAACCCCGTAAAAAAGAAATAACTTTGTCGTAGAGATAAAATAGAAATTATGGACGCAAAAATCACTTTGTCATTTGATGCACAAATTATCGGTAAAGCAAAGGAATTTGCCGCCCAAAACGGCATCAGCCTTTCAAGACTTACCGAATTCATTTATGCCCAAATGACTTCACAAAATTACAAAACAATCGAAGAACTTCCGATTGCCGACTGGATCAACGCGATAGCCGAAGAAAGACCGGAATACGGCATCCATAAATCGCGCAAAAAACTGAAATCAGAATTTTTTAAATCGAAAAAGTGAAAATCTTTATTGACGCCAATATCCTGGTTACAGTTCTGAATAAGGAATATCCGTTATTTCCTGAGGCAGCAAGAATTCTGAGTTTGAATCAAAACAAGAATTTCAAAATTTACACTTCTCCGATTTGTTTGGCGATTGCTTTTTATTTTGCAGAGAAAAAGAGCGGTACGCAAAGAGCGATGGAGAAAATTAAAGTTTTGTGTGAACAACTTGAGATTACAAATACAAATAAAAAGACAGTGGCGTTGACTACACAAAACCCAAAAATCAATGATTTTGAGGATGGTTTGGAATATTATTCAGCTATAGAATCGGGTTGTGAAATTATCGTCACAGAGGATACCGGGGACTTTTATTTTTCAGAAATTGAAGTTTTAAATTGTGATTCATTTATTTCTTACCTGGGCAATCGGTAAAGATTTTTTATTTTTACAGACTAAATAACACTTAATGAGCGCAGCTGTTTTTGAATGGATTGGGTATTCGGCATCTATTTTTATCGTACTATCTTTCATAATCAATCAGTTAAAAATCATACGGATAATCAATATGATTGGCTGTATCTGTTTTGTGATTTATGGAATTTATTTCAAAGCCTGGCCGGTAGTAATTCCGAATGCAATCGTAGTTTTAATTCAACTTTACTACCTGTTCTACAAAGACAAATTAGACGCAAATGTCGAATCCTAAAATCATAGCATCAGTTATCAATAATTATCAGGGCGATCAGCGGGTTCAGAAACAAATGAATTCTCTGAGAAAGTTTGGCTTTGACACAGAGGTGATTGCAACTGATTTGAGAGGTAATCCAAAATTGAATTTTGAATATAAAATTCATCAGATTAAACTATCGAATCAGAGTGGAATGAGAATGTATTTTGAATTCAACCGAAAACTTTTTTTAAAATTATTAAAAACAGTAAAAAAAGAAGACATTTTGTTGGCAAACGATTTGGATTCATTGCTTCCGAATTATCTGGTGAGTAAAATCAAAAAAAATAAACTGGTTTTTGACAGTCACGAAATTTTTTCTGAATTGCCTTCACTCAGCGGTCGCAAATTCAAAAAGAAAATCTGGAAAAAGCTCGAGTCTTTTCTTATTCCTAAATTAAAGTATTTTTACACAGTCAGTGGAGGTTATGCAGATTGGTTTGAAAAAGAATATAAGATTCGTCCCGAGATTATCAGAAATGTTCCTGAAATTACTTCAACAGATCAAAGTAATTTGACAATTGAATTACCAAAAATTAAAAAAGAAGATAAAATTTTAATTTATCAGGGAGCCATCAACCTCAGCCGCGGAATTGACAAAATGATTCTGGCCATGCAATTCATCGACAATGCTCAACTTTGGATTATAGGAAACGGCCCTAAGAAAGAAGAATACGAAAAACTGAGTTCGGATTTGAAACTTGATTCAAAAGTAAAATTTATTGGTGAAGTTTCACCTGACCAATTGAAACTCATCACACCAATGGCTGATTTGGGTTTTAGTCTTGAAGAAGATTTGGGAATCAGTTACAGATATGCTTTGCCCAATAAGCTTTTTGATTATATGCACGCCGGAGTTCCTGTTCTCGGAACTAATTTACCTGATATTCAAAGAACTATCGAAGATTTCAAAACCGGAAAAGTTGTACAAAATCATGAACCTGAAACTATTGCACGACTTGCAGTTGAAATGCTGAAAGAGGGCAAAGAAGCATATTCAGAAAATCTGAAAAAAGCGGCTTTGGTTTTTAACTGGTCAAACGAAGAAAAGAAATTAAAGGAAATATTTTCTGTTTTCAGAACTGAATCAAACTAAAAAAAGTGATTCAGGCTCAGTCAAAAATACTTTTCCATCTTCACACTTCACGGTAGTTGACGGGAATTTCTTTATAATGGTATAATCGTGAGTTGCCATCAGAACTGCCACATTCTTCTCTTTTGCCAAATCATGAATCAGGGTCATAATTTCAAAAGAAGTTTCCGGGTCGAGATTTCCGGTAGGCTCGTCTGCAAGCATCACTTTAGGGTCGTTGAGCAATGCACGGGCAATCGATATTCTCTGCTGTTCACCACCTGC
>CAYFWH010000042.1:0-16780 GCA_964346785.1 uncultured Weeksellaceae bacterium
GAGCCTGGTCAGGAAAACAATCGCAACTTTCTTCGCAAAGTGCATATTTGACCGAGCCACTGCCATCATCAATGCTATGAACGAGTTTATTTTTTTCGAAAGTTTTTAGTGTTCTGTAAAGAGTTGTAGTATCGGCATTTTCAAAAAGAGATTCGAGTTCGTTCAAACTGACTGCATGTTCAGATTGCTGTAATTTTTTCAAAACCAACAAACGCATAGCGGTTGGATTGATTTTTCTGTGTTCGAGTATTTTCTCTAAACTGTCCATAGCCACAAATTTACAAAATATGAATAGATAGATTTATGATTTGACACACTGACTTTCAATTGAAAACTCAGAATGGCGTTGTATGAAACTATGGGATATCAAGATATTTATGAGACTGAATAGAAAATTGCCATCTCGGATTTTCTTTGATGTATTCAATGATATGTTGAGTCATGATTTCTTTTTTGCTCCATTCGGGCTGAAGAAATAACGCACAATTTTCTGAAACCAAAGCAGCATATTTTTCGGCAAAATTGAAATCATCATGGTTATAAATAATGCATTTCAATTCATTTGCTTTTTCGATGACATCATCTTTTGGCAACGCAAGTTTTTTTGGTGAGAGTGTAACCCAGTCAAAATTTCCGGTCAAATGATGTGCTCCCGAAGTTTCTATATGAATTTTGGCGCCGTTTTCATGAAGTTTCTCGCACAAAAAATCAAGATTCCAAAGCGTTGGTTCTCCACCGGTTACCACAACGAGTTTGCATGTATCTGCAGCTTGTTTTGAAAGTTCTTCGATATTTGTCAGCGGATGTTTTTCTGCATCCCAACTGTCTTTGACATCACACCAGTGGCAACCGACATCACAACCGCCGAGACGGATGAAGTAAGCCACTTTTCCGGCATGTGCACCTTCGCCTTGGAGTGTGTAAAAATGTTCCATCACAGGCAGGAATTCTCCTTGTTTCAGAAGTTTCTTCTGATCTTCAGTGATGGAATTAATTTGAATCATTTCATGTTGTTTTTGTATGCAAGCAATGTGTTTTTCAACAACATAGCTCTGGTCATCGGGCCTACTCCTCCGGGAACGGGTGTGATCCATGAAGCCTTTTTACTAACATCGTCAAAATCAACATCACCCACAAGTTTGTATCCTTTTTCTGAATCGTCGTCAACCCTTGTGATTCCCACATCAATTACGACAGCATCCTGTTTAATCATATCTGATTTTAGGAAATTTGGTACACCAAGTGCGGTGATGATAATATCTGCATGACGAGTATATTCAGATAGATTCTCGGTATTTGAGTGAGTAAGCGTTACGGTACTGTTGCCCGGAAAATCTTTTCTTCCCATCAGAATGCTCATCGGACGACCGACTATTCTGCTTCTTCCGATGATAACAGTATGTTTTCCCTTGGTTGGTATATTGTATCTTTCCAGAATCTCAAGAATTCCAAATGGAGTAGCCGGTAAAAAAGTGCTCATATCCAAAGCCATTTTTCCGAAATTTTCCGGGTGAAAGCCGTCAACATCTTTTTTTGGGTCAATTGAGTTGATGACTTCTTCCTGATCAATTTGTGCAGGTAGCGGCAACTGAACTATAAAACCATCGAGGTCAGCTTCCTGATTTAGTTTTTGAATTACTTCAATCAATTCGGTTTGTGAAACTGTGTTTGGTAGTTTAACCAGTGATGATTTGAAACCGACTTGCTGACAATCTTTTATTTTGTTGTTGACATAAGTCTGACTTGCGCCGTCACTTCCAACGAGGACAGCTGCAAGATGAGGCGGTCTTTTCCCTTGTTTCACTGAATTTTCAACTGCTTCTTTGATTTCGAGTTTGATCTCTTTTGCCAATTTAATACCATCCAGAATCTGCATAAAAATAATTTTTTGCAAAAGTACAAATCTTTAATTGCATGTCAGCGTTTTGAATTGATTATTCGGAGTGAATTTTAAAATTCATAAGCTAAAAAAAACCTTAATTTTGAAAAGTGAAAAAAATTGCGATAATAGGTGGTGGTGCTGCCGGATTTTTTACTGCTGCCAATCTTGGAGAAAAATTGGGACGCCGCACGATTCTGTTTGAGCAGTCACCGGCACCGCTTCAGAAGGTCAGAATTTCAGGTGGCGGAAGGTGTAATGTGACACATGCATGTTTTAATCCTGTAGATTTGGTCGAATTTTATCCGAGAGGTAAAAAAGAACTGCTCAGCGTTTTTACGAAATTTCAACCAGGAGACACAATGGAGTGGTTTGAGAACCGGTCAGTAGCTCTGAAAATTGAAGAAGACAACAGGGTTTTTCCAATTACTGATTCTTCATTGAGTGTGATTGAGTGTCTCTTAAAAGAAACCGAAAAGAATGGGGTAGAAATTCGTTATAGTGAGGGCGTTCAAAGTATTGAAAAGGATGGTGACAATTTTATAGTTCACACCAAAAATTCGACATATAATTTTGAGAAACTTATTTTTGTCGCCGGCAGCAGTCCAAAAGCGATGACGATGTTAAAAAATCTCGGTCACCATATAATTCCGCCGGTTCCGTCACTTTTTACCTTTAATATAAAAGACAGAAGAATCAATAGTCTGATGGGACTTAGTTTTGAGTTTGCTGAAATCAGAATTCCTGATTTGAAATTAGAGGCTGATGGTCCTTTGTTGATTACACATTGGGGATTGAGCGGTCCTGCTGTGTTGAAGTTGTCGGCATGGGGAGCAATTGAACTGAATCGTCTGGCTTATGATTTTGAAATCAAAATAAACTTTATCAATAAATCAAAAGAAGAATGTTTGGAAGAATTGGATGAATTCAGAAATGAGCATTCAAAGAAAACTGTTTACTCAATCCATCCTTTTCAGTTTGCAAAAAGGTTTTGGCGTAGTTTGCTGAGTTATTTGGAGATTCCTGAAAATCTGAATTATTCGAATTTGAATAAAAAACAACTTGGTCAGCTTGCTGATGAATTGACTGATGCAACTTATAAAGTCACAGGAAAAAGTACATTCAAGGAAGAATTTGTAACTGCAGGCGGACTGGATTTGAAAGAAGTAAATTTTAAAAATATGGAAAGCCGGCGACATAAAAATCTATTTGTAGCCGGAGAAATTCTGAACATTGATGCTATTACGGGTGGATTTAATTTTCAGGCATGCTGGAGCGAATCTTATCTGATTACAGAATATTTAAAACAAATTGATTGAATTTATTTATTTTTATTAAAAGAGATAACTCTGTATTATTGACAGACAAAAGGATGTAGTGTGATGGCTCAAAAAATACACATTCGGGTTTTGTCATAATTGAAAAATTCATGAAATTTATAATGAAAATAAATTTGTGATTTTATTATGTTAGCATAGTAAATCAATAAAAATTATTTACATTTGTTAAGATATTTTAACAACTAAATAGAATTAATACATGAAAAGAATTTGTTTATTCGTACTTCTGATGGGACTTGGCAGCTCTGCGTTTGCAGGTGGCTATCGGGTATCTCTTCAGGGAGTGAGACAGGCATCGATGGGATTGACCGGAGTCATGCATGCAAAAGACGCAAGTGTTGCGTTTTTTAACCCTGCGGGCCTTGCTTTTGTGGACTCAAAACTGAGTATTGCTGCAGGTGGATTTGGGATTATTAACAATGTGAAATGGCAGGATCCGGCAAATTTGGAATCAGCCGAAACTGATAATCCTTTGGGAACTCCGCTTTATTTTGCAGCATCATATCGTCCGATTGATGATTTAACGATAGGTGTGAGTTTTACAACCCCTTTTGGTAGTACATTAAAATGGCCCGGAGATTGGCCGGGTAAGGCAAATGTTACCGAAATCGAACTGAAATCTTATCTTATTCAGCCGACCGTTGCTTTTAAATTCAACGATTGGTTCAGTGTGGGTGCAGGATTTATTTATGGTATGGGATCTGTGAATCTGCAAAGAGTAACTACTGTGGCAGGAAATGATATAGGTCTTGAGATTGATGATACCGATGCCCACGGACTTGGGTTTAATATTGGTGCTTACTTCAAACCATCTGACAGAGTGAATGTTGGATTGGCTTACCGTTCAAAAGTTGATATGAAAGCTCATAAGGGTGAGGTGATTTGGTCAGGTGTACCAAGTTCACAAGTTGGCAATATGCCATTTTCTGCAGATGAGTTTAGTGCAGCGCTACCTTTAGTTTCTGAATTTACTGCCGGACTTTCTTATCAGGCAACTTCAAAACTTCTTCTTGCGGGTGAAGTTTCTGTACACGGATGGGGTGCATACCGTGATTTGGTTATCAAAATGTATGACACTTCAACCGGTGATGTTTTTGTTAGCGAACAGGCAAAAAATTACAAAGACCGTGCGGTTTGGAAATTTGGTGCAGAATACCAGGCAACAGATTTGCTTGCTGTTAGACTCGGTTATTACTTTGATGAATTCGTGACACCTACAGAATTCTGGTCACCTGAAACACCTGATGTTACCAGACACAGTATTACAGGAGGACTTGGATTGAATTTTGGTAAATTTAATGTAGATGCAATGGGTCAGTTTATTATGGGTCAGGAGCGTTATGTACACAATCTGGACACCAATTTCAAAGGTGATGTAAAAGTTAATGCATTTGTGTTTGGACTGGGTCTATCTTATAACTTTAATTAATAAATGAAAATGAAAAACATATCAAAAATATTTATAGCGGCTTCATTGGCAGTTTTCGCTTCTTGTGAGCCTGAGTTTGATAATCCGGTTGAGGATTTTCAGGCGACATCAGGAGTTGCTGACTTCAGCCGTTATGTTGCTTTAGGAAACTCACTGACTTCGGGCTTTACCGACAATGCCCTATTTATCAGTGCACAGGAAAATTCATATCCAAATATCATGGCACAGCGAATGGCAATGGCAGGCGGGGGTAATTTCAGCCAGCCATTGATGCCGGATGATATCGGTGGTTTCTCTGATTTTGGAATTATGGGAAAACTGACGCTTCAAATTATTGACGGCAGTGTTGCTCCCGTTCCAACTCCGGCTCAGTCACCATTTACGCCTGCAAGTGGCGGACCCTTCAACAACATGGGAGTTCCGGGCGCAAAATCATTTCATCTGCTTGCAAATGGTTATGGTAATCCTGCAGGAATTCCTACAGGTCAGTCAAACCCGTATTTCGCAAGATTTGCAAGTTCTCCCAATGCAAGTGTGATTGAAGATGCGGCAGCACAACAGCCGACTTTCTTTACACTGTGGATTGGCAATAACGATGTATTGAGCTATGCTACAAGTGGCGGTACAGGTGTGGATCAAACAGGCAATATGAATCCTGCTACTTACGGATCAACTGACATCACTGACCCAACTTTATTTGGCGGAGTAATAAAAAATATATTGGAAGTAATGGTTAATCAGGGAGGAGCCAAGGGAGCAATTGCAAATATCCCGAGCGTAACAGATATTCCTTTCTTCACAACCGTCCCTTATGCACCGCTTAGCCCATCGAACCCTGCTTTTGGTCCAATGATTCCGGCTTTGAATGATCTTTATGGTCAGCTTAATGCAGTGTATGATTATTTGGGAACACCCGAAAGAAAAGTTGTATTTAGTACTACAGAGGCTAATCCGGTTGTGATTTTTGACAAAGATCTGACAGATATATCTGCTCAAATCACACAAGTTATGGTTGCAAACGGGGCAAATCCTATGATGGCAGCTTTGATGGGACAAACCTATGGTCAGTCAAGACAGGCAACAGCTGAAGATTTGATGGTGTTTACATCGCAAACTGTTATTGGTCAGCTTGACGAAGCAAGAATGCTTGCATTGATTGGAATGGGCGTACCTGCTGAACAAGCGGGATTGCTTTCTGTTTCAGGAGTTACCTATCCGCTTGAAGACCAGTGGGTATTGACTAAAAAGGAAACTGTTAAAGTTACAACTGCAACTAATGCATACAATGCAGCGATTAAACAACTGGCGACTGATTATGACATTGCCTTTGTTGATGCTTACAGAGCTATGCAGGAATTGGGTAGTAATTCCGGTATTGTTTACTACGGAAATACTTTCTCTACTACCTATGTTAGCGGAGGAGCTTTCTCACTTGATGCAGTTCACCTGACAGGTAAAGGATATGCTGTTGTAGCAAATTACTTTATCAAATCAATCAATAATAAATATGGCTCAACACTTCCTGAGGTTAATCCAAACAATTACAGCGGAGTGATAATTCCATAAAAGACAGAATCCAATTTTTAAAAAACCGTTTCAGTAATGAGACGGTTTTTTTTGTATCTTTAATGTCAACTAAACTTGATTATGAAAACTCAGCCGTTACTGATACCAGTTGCCGGTTTGGTCTTCGGCATCTTATTTTCTGACTTAATAGGACAGGACGGACAGACTTTGACAGTAAAACTCCTGTTTTTAGTTTTCATTTTGATTATACTGTTGTTTGGTTACCTCAAAAGATTTGCTGTTTTATTTACTTTTTTGGGTTTCACGGTATTTTC
The DNA here is from genome assembly GCA_964346785.1 of uncultured Weeksellaceae bacterium. Lineage (GTDB taxonomy): Bacteria > Bacteroidota > Bacteroidia > Flavobacteriales > Weeksellaceae > Moheibacter. The sequence goes on from CAYFWH010000042.1 coordinate 6,490, forward strand.
TTTTTTTCTTACAGAACGGCACAACAAGTGGGAACCTATGTCTGATAATTATATAGGAATTGATTCACTGCTTGAGTTAAAGATTGATGAGACCTTTAGATCTTCAGAAAAATTCAGAAAATATAAAGCTAAGATTTTGACGATAAACAAAAGAAATGTCAATGAGGAATTCGTATTGTTGTATTGGTCAAAATTAAATAATGAGATTTTTCCCGGTGACGAAATTCTGGTTCAGTCAACCATATTGCCGCTTCAAAAACCACTCAATCCTTATCAATTTGATTACTCAAAATACCTGAACCGTAGGAAAATTCATTATATGATTTATCAGAATCAGGATTATCAGCAAATCAGAACTGCTAATTCTTTAAGAAATAAAGCCTCGGTTTTCAAAAACTTCATTCACAACAAAATGATTGAAAATGGCTATAAGAAATCAACTGCTGATTTGGTAGGCGCAATGCTCCTTGGCGACCGGACAGAAATGGACCCTGAAATTGAAAATGATTTCAGACGAACCGGCGTAGTTCATCTTTTGGCAATTTCGGGTCTTCATGTAATGATGGTTTACAGTATTTTTATGATTTTACTCTATCCGTTAAGATTTCTAAGAAACGGAAAGACAATCAGAATTTTAATGAGCTTGTTGCTGATTTGGTCTTTTGTGTCGTTTGTAGATTTCAGACCTCCGGTTTTTCGATCGGCTCTGATGATTTCAATTTATTATATCATTATTTTACTGACCAGAAAACCGAACATCTACCACACGCTTCTTTTTTCCTCTTTTATTTTATTGATTTACAATCCAAATTTTTTATTTGATCCGGGTTTTCTGCTTAGTTATTCTGCTGTTTTCTTTATTGTATATTTTAATCCGGTTTATCAGAAAATATTTAGGCCAAAAACTACATTTTCAAAGAATGCTGTTGGTTTCTTGGGGACAACTGTGTCTGCGCAAATGGGCACTCTGCCGCTTACAGTTTTTTATTTTAACCAGACATCAGGTTTGTTCCTTGCAGGAAATGTAGTGATGATTGCAGCTTCCTATCTGATGGTGGGCGGTGGTATGCTGACCGTTATTCTGGTTGGACTTGGCCTGGATTTTAATTTGTGGAGAACTGTTTTTGATTCATTTATCAGTCTTTGTAATTCCTATGTACACTGGCTTGCTCAATATGATAATTTGGTTTTTGACCGACTCAGTTTGAGTGGTATCGAAGTTATTCTACTCATTTTTGGTTTTTTGTTGTTAAAAATTTTGTTCAATCATCCGAAAGCAAAAAATGTCTTTGTGTTTCTGGCATTAATTTTTGTTTTTGAAACGCAAAGAATTTACAGAATTGAAAAATTAAACAAAAAAGAAGAAATCATTGTTTTTCATCAGTCCGGAAAAACTGTGATTGGCGTCAGGAAGGCATTTTTAATGGATGTGTTTATGTCAGATACTGTCAATTCATCTCAAATTGAACAGTATATTTTAAAACCGTATGGCATTCATCAAAAAATTAAAAGACAAAGGATTTTTGATTTAAACACAAGCGCACGGACCTTCTATACCAAAACCAATGATTTTATTGAATTAAACGGAAACCGTCTTGTTTTTTACAATCAAAACTCAGAACTGATAATCAATGAAAAAGATTTTGTGTTAATCAGAAACAATACGATTGCAGATTCTGTTTCAGTTCATGTTAACTTGGTTACTGACGGCAGTAATTATCCCGGTTTTCATACCAGAATCAGCCATCCAAAAATATGGAATACTGCCTCTGACGGTGCTTTGATTATCGAGTGATTAAATATTGAGATTCTTTTTGCTGTCAAAATCCATGAAGACAAATAAGACTCAAAGAAAAACTTATCTTTATATTTGAAGATTAATTTATAAAAAACGAATCATTATGTTTTTTCAACATGTATATGATGAAACTCTTGCGCAGGGAAGTTATGTAATAGGATGCCAGCAAAATGGCGAAGCAATAGTAATTGATGCCAGGAGAGACATCGATATTTATCTGGAGATTGCAAAGAAAAATAATTTAAAAATCACAAAAATTACTGAAACTCATATTCATGCAGATTTCCTTTGTGGCTCGCGTGAACTTGCAGAATTGACGGGTGCAGAAATGCTTTTGTCAGATGAAGGAGGAGAAGGATGGTTGTATGAATTTCCGCACACCGGATTGAAAGATGGTGATGTGATAAAAATTGGAAATCTTTCGATTGAAGTGATGCATACCCCCGGACACACGCCGGAGAGCATCAGTTTTTTGTTGACGGATCATCCGTCCTCGGACGAACCTGTTATGTTTTTTTCGGGCGATTTTGTATTTGTTGGCGATGTGGGAAGGCCTGATTTACTCGAAAAAGCAGCCGGTATAAAAAACACAATGGAAGCAGGTGCGAGAGATATGTTTAATTCATTGAAAAGGTTCAAGTCTCTTCCGGATTATGTACAGGTTTGGCCTGGACATGGTGCAGGTTCTGCCTGTGGTAAATCATTGGGAGCAGTGCCAAGTTCTACCGTTGGTTATGAGAAATTGACCAATTGGGCACTTCGGTATAGTGATGATGAGGAACAGGAATTTGTTAAAATGCTTTTGACGGATCAGCCTGAACCACCAAAGTATTTTGCAATGATGAAGCATCTGAATAAATCAGAAAGAAATTTGCTCACACAAGTTCCCGATCACCCTAAATTATCAAAGGAAGAATTTTTAATTGCATACAAAGAAGGAGTCAAAATTTTGGATACCCGTGAGAAAGATGAATTTGCAGAAGGCTTTGTGCCGGGTAGTTTTAGCATTACGGGCAACAAATCTTTTTCGACCTGGGCAGGTTGGTTTCTCGACTACAAAGAACCTTTTATATTGATTGCAAACGACAATAAGATAGATGAATTGACCCGTAAATTGATGAGAGTTGGTTTGGATAATTTGAAAGGGTATATTGAAAACATTGATGATTTAGGATTGGATAAAGGCAAGATTAATATGGTTACAATTGAAGAATTGAAAGATAAATACCTGAATAATCCTGCATATCAGGTAGTTGATGTGAGAGGCGCTTCTGAATTCAAATCCGGGCACATAGAAGGGGTTGAAAATATATTTGTAGGAACTTTGCCTGACAATCTCGACAAAATCAGCAGAGAAAAGGAGGTTGTGATTTTCTGTCAGTCGGGCGCACGAACCTGTATTGCCAATTCAATTCTCCAAAGTGAAGGTTTTACAAATATCAAAAACTTTGTAGGCGGAATGCAGGAGTGGAATTTGAAGAATAATCCTGTTGTGAAAGGATAATCAATAAAAGAAAAATCCCGCTCAGACAGGCGGGATTTTTTGATTATAGAACTCAGATTTTTAATTTATATTTTGAAAAAATTGGTCTTTCGGCATATAACCAAGTAAAAGTTTTTCCAGTCTGCCGTTGCTGTCCATAATTGCATAAGCCGGATAAGAAAGTTGGCCTCTCAGTGAAAAGTATGCAAATGAATTAACACCTTTGAAACCGCCACCCTGAGCTCTTACAAATTTATATGTTTTACCTTTGAATTTCACTTCTTCTTTGCTCTCTGCATCGAATTTCACAGCAATAAAATTTGAGTTAATGTAATTGATGACTTCCGGATCCTGAAAAGTTGTTTTGTCCATCGTCTTACACCAGCCACACCAATCGGTATAGAAATCAATAAACATTTGTTTTTCGGGTGTTTTCTTTAACTGAACTTCTGCCTGTTCAAGCGTCAGCCAGTTGATTTCCTGAGCAGAAATCAAACCGGATATTAAAACCACACTCAAAAACAATATTTTCTTCATAATTCAATTAATCTCTATACAAAACTACAAATTATTTGATGCCGTGCATCAGTTTTTTGAGCGTACCGTTTAAGAACAAAGCAATTATACCTATGATAAAAGGAATAATTGTGAAAATCAGAAAGAAAGTTGAAATGTCGTATCTTTCTGTAACCGTGTCAATTTGCTGACCCAAAACGCCCGAAGTCTTATTTCCGATTGCGAGAGCCAGATACCATACACCAAACATAAATGCAGTCATTCTTGGCGGAACGAGTTTACTCACATACGAAAGGCCGACCGGTTGAACACAGAGTTCGCCCATGGTATGGAAAAGATAGGCGAATACGAGCCACGCCATACTGACCGAAGCTGTTTTTGCCCCCTGCGGAATGTCTTTTGCACCGAATGCCAAAAACGCAAAACCAATTCCCAGGAAAAATAAACCAATTGCATATTTTCCTGCGAGTGACGGATTGAATTTGCTTTCCCACCATTTAGAGAATAATGGGGCGAGTGCTATGATAAATAAAGAGTTGAGAATCAAAAACCAGGTAGCCGGTATTTCAATTTCGTTGTCTTTTTTACGAATAACTTTTGCTTGTATGCTTTCTTTGATTTCAGAGGCTTTGAGCTCATCAATCATTTTGAAATTATTTCCTTTTTTATCTAAATCAACCATATGAACCGAATGTCCTGACTCGAAATCGTCCAGTGCCCGAATAACGGCTGTTTCTTCTTTGAGAATTGCATTTTCATCTGGAACATTCAATGCACTGACAGCAATTGTAGATATACTTTCATTACCCTGTTCATCAACTTTGGTGATTTCATAAACCGGATAACTTACTTCGTATGAAAAAGTATTGAAATTCGCATAAATTTTCCAGAAAATCAATCCCCAGATAATAATAAAACTAAATCCGAGTACAATATTGGAAGCGAGATAATTTTTATAGGTCTGTTTAAATAACAAAAATAAAACCCATGAAATAATGGCGACCGGTACCACCGTAATAATAATATCAATAATACCAAATGCCATAGCATAATTGCCCGAAAGGACACGGTTGACATAGTCTTTGGCGAAGATACTCATCGAACCTCCCGCCTGTTCAAAGGCAGCCCAGAAAAAGATGATAAGTGAGGCAATAAGCATTACTGCAAGCATTCTGTCTCTGACGACTTTACTGAATCTCACAACTCTTGAAATCAGCAAAAAGACAAAGAGAACGAGAGCAATGGTAATCGTTGGCCCGGATAAATCGGTTTCACCAAATTTGAGTAAATTAATATTAGCAATTTTAGACAACGGGTCGTTTATCACCCAGGTGAGTCCACCCAATGCGACCAAAACCATAATGATTTTATCAACTACCGTAAACGGATTTGGTTTTTCCTCATCTGATTTTTCAAATGTTTCTTCAATTGATTTCTCAGTATCGACTTCTTCTTCAGTTGTTTTTGGAGCAAGTCCCACATCACCAAAAATACCATGAGCAAGTGAAAACTGAAGTAATCCTAACAACATGAAAATACCCGCCAGACCAAATCCCCAACTCCAGCCAACGGTTTCACCGAGATAGCCGCAAAGCATGATTCCCAAAAAGGCACCGGCATTTACACCCATATAGAAAATTGTATAGGCACCGTCCTTTTTCTCAGGATGATCTTTGTAAAGAATTGAAATAAATGAAGTCATATTGGGTTTAAAGAAACCTGTTCCAATCACAAGTAAAAATAAACCGAGGTAAAGAAAAAACTGAGTTTCAATGGGCATACTGGCATGACCAAGCGTCATAATCAGTGCCCCGATAATGATTGCTTTTCGGTAACCGAGATAACGGTCTGCGAGTTGACCACCAATAATTGGTGTCAGATAAAGCAAGGCAAGATAGGTTCCGTAAAGTGCCAGAGCATTCTCTCTCGGCCAGTCCCAACCACCAATTCCGAGTGCACTGACCAGGAATAAAACCAGTAACGCCCGCATTCCGTAGAATGAAAATCTCTCCCACATTTCTGTGAAAAATAATACGAAAAGACCCGATGGATGGCCAAGTACCTGAGTGTCGAAAAAATGATTTTCGTGAGTTTGCTTTGACATTTTTCAAATTTTAAATGTGAAAAGTAGTCAAAAAACTCAAATGTGCAAAATTGATGATTTGTTTTTTGAGCTTGACTAACTGCCTTTGACTAAAAAAAAAAAAAAAAAAGACCTTTTCAAGAGTTATGAACTCCGGAAAAGGTCTTTCTTGTTATGATTTTAATTATTCTTCAATTTTCATGCTCTTTTCTCTCGGTTTGATGATGTATTTATCATATAAACTTAGTGTAATCACAGAAAATAATCCAATTGCAAAAACCACATACCAGATTTTATTTGGATTGTAAGTATCCCATAATAAATTGGCCATTTCCCAATGCTCCATTCCGAGTTTTTGTTCTGCCAAAGCAAAATATTCATTTTTTGTAAAAGGTGCGTGGACATTTGAAATATCTATTCCCTTTTCAGTAGCGAAGTCAGAGAAAGATTGGAAGGCTTTGTTCCAGTCAACTTTTTCAGCTTTTAATTCAAATTGATTTTCGAAATCTGTCAGTGACATATTCAATGCTTTTGAACCCTGATCAATAAATTCATTATTTGAGACGAGTTCCGGCATTTCAATTCCTCGCTGTGTCATTTCTTTTTTCAATAAAGAAAGTTTGTCGGACCAGGCCTGGTAAACATCTCCCGAAATGATACCCGAAACGAAGTTTCCGAAAGCAACCGGAATAAAATAAGTCCCCTGATACAATGCTTCTTTTCCTTTTGGAGTAATCAATGCAATAAAAGATGAGACCGTTGGACTGGACATCATTTCACCAATCGCAAAAACCATGGTTCCAATAACCACAAACGAAGGATTGTGTGTAAAGAAAGTCAAACTTACACCGATGGTTGCCACGATAGCACCTCTGATTACTGCATTGATTTGACGCATTTTTGTTACAAAATAGGAAATAAACATCTGGCAACAAATGATCATAAATGAATCGATTTGAGTAAACATTTCAGCCTTAACCAAACCGTCCTGAGTCAGGGTTTTACTTACAAAAGGGATATTGGTATTGATCCAGTCACTAATTGCCCTGGAATCCACCCAGTCATCTATAAAGTTTGGCAGTGTATAAAACAACTGATTGAACATCGTCCAAAAACATATCATTAACAGCAGTAAAACACTCAGTCTCACATCTTTCAAAGCTTCAAAGATATTTGTCAGTGAATCAATAATAGCTTTTCCAATAGGATCTTTAGTTTTTTCTTTTTTGACTTTTTTCTCTTTGAAAAAGAAAATAACAATGAGCAAATTGAGGGCGATAACCAGAGCAGCCTGAATAAAAATAATTTTCCATTCAAACATGGTTCTCAGTGTTGAAGACATCATAGGCCCCAAAAATCCACCGATGTTGACCATCATGTAGAAAACACCAAAGCCCATTGTTCCATTTGTTTCATCTGTATTTCTGGCTACTATACCTGAGGCTACAGGTTTAAAGAAAGCAGCACCAATAGCAGCTAAGAAAAATGCGAAATACATCGTCCAAAATGAATTGGCCTGAACCATAAACAAATAGCCGGCTATCATGATTGTATAAGAAATAATCAATGAAAGTTTATAACCAATCCGGTCAGCAATCACTCCAAAAAACACGGGTAAGAAATAGAGGATGGCAGTAATATGCCCCATAATCATCCCTTTTTCTATGTGGTTCAAGCCCAATGCTCCATCATCAGTTGAGCCCACGAGATAGAGTGCAAAAAGAGCAAACATTCCGTACCATGCCCAGCGTTCAAATAACTCCATCACACTCGCTACCCAAAAAGTCTTGTTAAGCGATTTTACTGTTTCTACAAATCCTTTATTGTTCTCAGCCATTTATTTCTTATTTATAAATTTATTATTTTTTCTAATCTTCTACTTGATACTGATATCCTTATTACTTCACATCCTGCATCAGTTTTCTAATCCAGGGTGAAATCAAAATTAACACAACTCCTGCAATCAGTGCATAAATTGCAAATTGTTTATATCCGGCGGTAAAGTCCATCATTTTTACAAAATTTGTACTTCCTTCATTATTTTTTGCCAATCCGGCACCAAACAGACCGGCTACATACTGTCCGTAGGCAGACGCCAAAAACCAAAAGCCCATCATCATTCCCTGCATTGATTTGGGCGAAAGTTTGGTCATAATCGACAAACCGATGGGTGATAAACACAACTCTCCGAGAGTAACCACAAGATACGCAAGAACGAATACATTCAAACTTGAAATTCCCATATCATTTGCAAAGAATCTCAACGAATAAAACACCATGAATCCGGCGCCAAGAAACAGAAATCCAAGTCCGAATTTCACCACCGTATTGGGTTCCATCTTTCTTTTGGCCAGCCATATCCATACGATACTGGCAACGAATGCAAATACAATTACAAAAAAGGCATTGGCACCATTGTTCACACTGTTCGGATCCATTTTGACAACTCCCATGAAGTCATCGCTCAGGTTGTTTAAGGCGAAAATACTTAAAGAACCTCCTGCCTGTTCGTATATTCCCCAGAATAAAATAGAAAAGACAATAAATAAAAGTGCTGCAATTAATTTCTTCTGTTCAGACCACGAGAATTTCCGCATTTCATAAAAGAAATAAATCAGCGTCAAAGGCCCGATGGTGTACATAAACCAGTCGGTATATTGGGTGTTTTCGACCATTAAATAAATCAGCGGTATCGCTAATAAAGAGCCGATATAAACAGCATATTCCTGCCAGCGTTTATTCACAGGAATTTTTAAGCTTTTTACATCTACCTGCTCATCGTCATGAATATGTGCAATGTCAAACGGTTCTCCATCAGGTCTTTTCAATAATGGAGAAAGCCCAATCGGGCCCATGGTTTTTGCAGTAAAAATGAATGTCAATAAACTGATGGTCATCACGATTCCGGCAAATCCAAAAGCAAGATTCCAGGAATAATGTTTGCCTACATAGACACATATTGCACCACCGAGCAACGCCCCGATATTGATTCCCGAATAAAAGACCGAAAATCCCGAATCCCGCCGGTTGTCTCCATCTCTGTACAGAAGGCCAACCATCGTTGAAATATTGGGCTTGAAAAATCCGGTTCCGATTACCGTAAAACTAATTCCTAAAAGAAAATTATTATGCGGGTCCATCGCAAGAATCGCACTACCGGCTATCATCATAATACCACCCCAAAAAAGAGATTTTCTGAAACCAATGATTTTATCGGCAAACAAACCACCTACAAAAGTAAAGGCATATATAAATGCCTGAATGGCACCGTATCTCAATTGTGCATCAGCATCTTTCATCGCCAGACCGACTACGGTATCGACCATGAAAACCGTAAGCATCCCGCGCATTCCGTAGAAACAAAAGCGTTCCCACATTTCGGATAAGAATAGATACCACAATTGTTTTGGATATTTCCCTTTGAAATTGTGAATTTCCCCAAGTGTTAAATGTTTTGACATAGTGTGTTGATTTTTAAATCTTTTTCGGACTTCCGGACAGGAAATAGACTAACCTGAAAAAGAAATATCAAACGAAAGTAAGAATTTTATGATTTAATTCAGGGAATTTTTGATTTTTTTAATCGAGCCTGTGTTTGACCATTCATATTCGTTCATCATTTTTAATTGTATTGTCTCCACTAAAAACCACGCATCATAAAATAGGTGCTGATCCAGTAACCATTGATCTTTAGGGCATTTCTCAGGACTTTCTCCAAATATTTTGTATCACCAAACGCATGATCGGTATTTCGTCCGTTGGTAACGATTCCCCTTTGGTAAAGCGTGTAATCCGTTACATCGGTGAGCGATGAACGATTGTACCCCCAACCTGATTTCTGATTCCATGCCTGATGTTTGAATTTTAGTAAGGTATTGTAATATTTCTCTTTGATTTCTGAAAGCATTTGCGGATGATAATAACTCAATGAACTTTCGTCAAATACATTCTCTTTCAGATAGTAAAGCAAATGCTCTGAGGGTGCGATTTTCTCAACAAAATCCATCAAGGCAGCATCGTCTTCATTGTCGAGGGCGACTATGAGAGCAGTTTTAAGCTCTTCAAAAGTCCGAAAACCCTGGTGTGGTTTCATTTCGACTGGCTGAGTATGATAATTACCTTTTTCATCAATCACCCGCATTTTACCGTTGTTGAAAGTCAAAGCCTGAAAAGTTGGCCGGTCATCGTAAGAATTCTCGTATTTAGGTTCAAAATTGGCAACTTCATCAAAAGTGTCTTTGCTGATAAATTGATGATTTGCTCCGATAATTCGGTATTTGCCCCCGGTTTTGGCTTTGTATAGTTCCGAATAGGAAATGCGTTGCAATTCATCGTATTGAAAAGGTATCCTGATTTGATTTTTCAAATTTACCGTACCATATTTTTTTCCTTTGGCCACCACGATTTCGTG
>CAYFWH010000043.1:0-284 GCA_964346785.1 uncultured Weeksellaceae bacterium
AATTCCAAGCCCTTTGAAAACCCTCATCGGAAAAGTCAATTCTTTCATATCGTATCCTTCATAATAATGAAAACGACCTGCCATCATCAGCACGGTTTTCCCTTCAATTGTTCCATAAATCAACCGACCGCTGTGTCCTTCCACAGTTGTTTGCGGAAAATTTGGAATATCTTTATAATCAATTACTACCGGATTTGAAATCTCATCCTGCAGTTTTCCCAAACCCGAACCCAAAACAACTACAAAGTCAGGTTTCCCCGGCAATATGCCCTGCATATAATGAC
>CAYFWH010000043.1:294-1127 GCA_964346785.1 uncultured Weeksellaceae bacterium
ACATATTTCATCAAAATTTCTTTGAAGCCGTCAAAATCATTTAATTCGACTTCAATTAGTAAATAAAATAAATTTTCTATCAAAGCAGATTCATCTCTAAGTCTCATATAATCTTTCTCTGTGGTCAGAATGGCCTTGTTCAATACTTTCATGTTTTCGTATTTTGACTCAATCATTTCTACATCCGCAACTGAAAAATTATGGTGATCCGGAAATTCCAAATGCTCTGTTTTTTTAAATTTCTCTTTCACAAAATCTACAAATGGTTTTGAATTAGCTATTCCTGTAACTAATAAAACCTCATAATCAGCCCATTCATCATAGTTCAAATTGAACCGGTAACCAATTGCAGTTTCCGAATATACGATTTTTGAAAAGAATATTTGCTGATGTTTTTTTGCTTTGATTTTGTTCAAAACCTCTTTCTTATCTTTTACTGAAAAATTATCAGGGCACTTAGTCACCACAATTACATCAGCCCTTCCAGCTCCAAACCGGGGTTCCCTCAAATTTCCGGCGGGTAAAACATAATCTTTGTAATAAGGCTTATCAAATGTCGTCAGCAAAATAGAAAAACCCGGTTTCACACTTCTGTGCTGAAAACCATCATCCATAATTACAGCTTCGGTTTTGTATAAATCAATTAAATGTCTGATTCCGGCTACCCGGTTTTCACTCACTGCAACAACAATTTTATTTTTGAACCGGTTAAAAAACTGCAAAGGTTCATCACCTATATCAAAAACTTTTGAGCTGTAATTTGCTATTTCAATTCCACTGGTTTTCAGACCATAACCTCTGATGAGCATAGCAGTTTCAAAATTATCTTTTGT
>CAYFWH010000043.1:1137-16668 GCA_964346785.1 uncultured Weeksellaceae bacterium
TTCTATCAAATCGGCAACCAGCATCACATGCGGCGATTTCCCGGTTCCTCCAACCGAAAGATTGCCAATACAAATCACTGGGATTTTGAATTTTTGTGACGGCAACAAACCGATTCTGAATGCCAGATTTCGCAACGCTGTGATCAGCCAGTACAATGCAGATAAAGGAAACAGTAATATTCTCCAGTTCATATCATTTCAGTGAAGACGCAAATTTAATGATTTCAAAATGTAACAGTACTCAATTAAAAAAAATAATATTCACAAACTCATTTTTAATTAGTTTTTATCAATTAAAAAATTAAACTATCAATTTAATTTACTAATAAATCCTGACTAAGATTGTTTATCACTATCATTTGTTTATTTTTGTTCGAACAACAAGTTTTATTTTCATTGAAAACTTAGTCTTCCATAAATTATGAAGAAAAATTTACACCTTTTTATTCCATTGATTCTGGTTACTTTAACTGCAATTCTTATTGCAATAGAGTATTTTTTTAATTTAATTCCGGATCGGGTTTTATTTGTCGCCCGATGGATTACAATTTCAAGTTTTATTTTTTACAATATCAAAAACGAATCTCTTACAAGTTGGATTCTTTGGAGTATTGTTGTTGGTGCAGCTTTGGGCTATGACTATCCCGATTTGGCCAAATCACTTCATCCGCTCAGTCAGGGATTCATCAAATTGGTAAAAACCATAGTTGGTCCAATACTTTTTTCAACGCTGGTTTATGGTATAGCCGGTCATTCTGATTTGAAACAAGTCGGCAGGATGGCCTGGAAATCTCTGGCATATTTTTATTTTGCTTCAACTATTGCACTCTTTATCGGTTTGGCTGCAATCAACATCACTCAGGCCGGAAAGGGGATCGACATGTCTCATGTTCCTGAAATGGAACTTCCGAATCGCACCGATGCAATGGCTGTCTCGGATCAGAAAGAACTCGAAGGATTAAATGAAAATGTTCACTGGGTTTTTCAGACCACTGCTTTTTTCAGAGATTCTTTTCCTGAAAATATTGCCAAATCAATTTATGAAAACAAGGTTCTTCAAATTGTTGTATTTGCTGTAATCTTCGGAATCGGACTGGCTTTGGTTGAAGAAAAAAAGAGAAAACCACTGGTTGATTTCATGGAAAGCCTCGCCGAAACTATGTTTAAATACACTCATATCGTGATGTACTTTGCACCGCTTGGTGTTGGTGCAGCTATGGCTTATACCATAGGACACATGGGGCTGGATATTCTGAAAAACCTTGCCATGCTGCTGATGACGCTTTACGCTGCTTTGACAGTCTTTCTGCTCGGTGTATTACTTCCGATAGCTTTATATTTCAAAATACCTGTCAAAAAATTTATTACTGCCATCAAAGAGCCTGTATCAATCGCATTTGCAACTACGAGTTCAGATGCCGCATTACCACTGGTTATGACACACATGGAGAAATTTGGTGTGCCCCGAAAAATAGTTTCTTTCGTAGTTCCAACCGGATACAGTTTCAATCTGGACGGAACCACACTTTATCTTTCACTTGCATCGATTTTTGTCGCCCAGGCTGCCGGAATTGATTTGTCAATCGGCCAGCAATTTCTGATTTGTCTGACGCTGATGATTACCAGTAAAGGTGTTGCGGCTGTACCAAGAGCTTCATTGATTATACTGATTGCAACCGCAGATCAGTTTGGTTTACCTTTGTTTGTAATTGCAGCAATACTCGGAATCGATGAATTAATGGACATGGCAAGAACTTCTGTAAATGTAATCGGAAACTGTCTTGCCTCAGCTGTAATTGCAGAGTGGGAAGGCGAATTCGACAGAGAAAAAGCACTGAATTATACTGATGATTAAAAATATGAAGAAATTTATTTTATTTCATTTATTGATTTTGGGAATGATTTCAATTTCCTGCAAATCAGAAAAAAATAAAATTAATGAAAAGAATGAAATCATTGAACAAACCATTCGTTCATTTGAAAAACAATTGTTCAAAACTCAGATTGATTCTGTTGTTTCCAAATATAATTTCAACGGAATCATTGCAGTTTACAAAGACAGCATTCCATTGTATATCAAATCAAACGGTTTTGAAAATTTCAAAACAAAAACAGGTATTGATACACTGACAGTTTTTGGAATTGCATCAAATTCAAAACAATTTACAGCGGCTTTGATTTTGCTTCAAATGGAAGACGGAAAACTGAACCTGAATGATAAAGTCTCAAAATATCTTGATAATTTCAACAAATTCGGATATTCAGAAATCACGATTCAGCAATTGCTCAATCATACTTCGGGTTTGAATAATTATGGCGAAGCACTGAGATTCAAAAGTGGAACTGACTTTCATTATTCAAATGACGGTTACAATGTGCTAGGGCAAATTATTGAGAAAGTGAGCGGTAAATCTTATGAAGAAAATGCCGCAGATTTATTTAAAAATGTTGGAATGAATCACACTTATACCAACAAAGATTTTAAATCAGACCATTTTGCAAGTGCATGGATTGGGAATATCGCAAACCCTCAAGAAGTTCCGAATATGCCGGGAAGACTGAGTGAAAAAGGAATTGGAAATCCGGCAGGTGGAATTTTGTCGAATGCAGAAGATTTGAACATCTGGAATCAAAAATTATTTTCGGGCAAAGTTCTAAAACCTGAAACTTTACAGAAAATGACAGAGAAAACAGCTACACGAATGAACCATTTTTTTGCAGAAGTCGGTTATGGCGACGGACTGATGATGTACGGTGACGGACCTCTCGCCTATTTCCATACAGGATTTGTAAAAGGCTTACCGTCAGTAAATATTTATTATCCGGCTACCAAAACTTCTGTGATTGTATTGTCAAATTATTCAGATGAGTCAAAACCAAAAAGGCTTATTTTTGAACCTCATTCAGAAATCAGAAAAATATCTGATGGAATTCAGTCAGCCGTAACTGAAATCAGAAAAGATTTGATTACAGAAATTCAGGATTAATTCTGAAAATACTTTAATAAGAAGTCGTCCAATTCATCTCCGTGCAGGTCAATTGCAATGATTTTACCGGCTTCATCCACAATTACATTGAAAGGTAAATCATCGATTTCATAATCGTCGGCAACCGGACTCATCCAGTATTTCAAATCAGAAATCTGAGGCCATTCAATCTCATATCTGTCAATAATTTTGAGCCAATTTTCTTTCTTTTTATCGAGTGAAACTCCCAGAATTTCAAATTTATCATTTATAGCATATAGCCTATAAATTTCTTTCAAATGCGGTTGTTCAAGCACACACGGGCCACACCAGGATGCCCAAAAATCTATTAGAACCAGTTTACCCCGAAAAGAAGAAAGAGAAATCAAATCTCCGTTGGCAGAAGGCAATTCGATTTCGGGAGCTGTATTGCCAATTGCAATTGTTTTTTCCTGAGAAAACACAGATGTCTGCAATAAAAACAGACACAGAACAAACAAAAATTTCTTCATTTTTACTGTACAGGATATTTTTTACTCAGCCAGTCCACTCTGATATTTTGAGGAATATCAACTAATTTTGGGTCTTTGAAACCCATTTCTATCAACAATGAAAACGCCGGTCTGATATTCGGGCAACGGCTAAACGGACAGCATCCGCAATAAATCACAACTTCCTTGTCTCTCGAAACTCCTTCGAGATATTTTCTTAAATTATCCAGATTTGATTTATTTTGTGCCGGTCCCATATCTACTGAACCTTTGATTACTGCATCCGGTCCGATTGATACAATCAGAAGATTTTCAGTCTGGGAAAGACTTATTCTCGAAGCCAGCTCGTTAGTTTTCATCAGCTGATTTTCTTTCCAAGGTTCAGTTTGCTGTCCAAAAGAAAATACTGACAGCATAAGAAAGGCAGTCAATAAAAGTTTGAAATTCATTTTTACTAAAATTTATATTGCAAAGTTAAACTTTTTAAACCGATAAAATTAATCTTCCAAAACTGCAATCCTGCCATCATTTCCGGTTAAAAAAACCTTCTGACCTGATTTTGCTTTTTTGCAACTGTGAAAACCTTTAGTAGAAATTTTTCTCCAGTTTTCTGCATTGTCTTCAGAATAAAACACATTGAGCATGCCGCAGCTCAAAGCTCTTCCATTGTCGAGAATGGTTACGCCACTTTTGTATCCGTCAGGGGATTTGGCTGGTTTACTGATTTGAGGAATTCCGTTTTCATCAATTTTAAAAATAAATAAATTATTTGCAGAAGATTTCGGATCCATAAAGTCGCCACCAACGATTAACCCGTAATTTTGTTCCGGTGAATAATCCATACCATTTGCACCGGAAGTTTGGGAGTTTGTTTTATCTAAACTTATTTTCTGAAAAGTTTTTCCGTTTATATAAATTAAATTGGAATGAGAACCTCCGCTGACAGCAAAAGAAACTTCATCACCAATTAACTTCAGGTTGGAATTACTCGCTGCAAAAAAAGCTTCACCATCTTCTAATTCAACAAAATCTTCGGAATTTATGCGATGCCAATTTTCACCGGCATCAGTAGTTTTCAACAGATAGGGTTCACCATCTATTGCATCGCCAATTACAATTCCAGTCATTTGATTTTCAGGATTGAAAGACATATCATCCAAAAAAACATCGGGATGGTCGTCTCTGAATACTTCTTTCCAATTCCTGCCTCCATCTGTTGTTTTTAAAATTACAGCCGGTGATGCCACTGCAACTGCCAATGCTGTGTTCTCATCAAAAGCGACAATTGCCCTGAAATCTCTGTCTGCAAAACCATTCGGACTAATCCAGTTAATCGTTTGACCCGAATCTGCCGACATTCCTATTACTCCTTTAGAGCCGGAAATCCAGAAAACACTGTCATTAACAACACTTAAGCCTCTGAACGAAATATCTTTTTTCTCAGAATTCAGCAATTTTATTTGTTGTGAATAAGTATAAACAGAAAAAGTAAACAGTAAAAAAAATAATTTTGTGGTTTTCATTTGAATCATTTTTAACCGGGGTTACTTATTTCTTTCAGATTATGTACAAAATAGAAAAGCACAGACATTATTGCCATCAGGATCAAACCGCTTACTACTCCCAGCATCAATGAAAAACCAATAGGCATATTTTGATAAATTCCGGCAATACTTGTCCAGCCAAACATCGATAAAAATGCAACTATATTTTTAAAAGAAAAAAACCTTGAAAAAATATGATGTCGTTTTCTGTCAGGAGATTTTTTAATTACCGTGAAAATTAGCTGGTAAAAAAACATCAGAGTTGCCACAACCGAAATAACCCATAACAGCTGTTCATACCATACCAATGTTTTGAACCAATCTACAATCTCCATTTTATTGTTTTAATCAATTATTTATGAAGTTGAATCACCCGCTTCGGGCTCTTCTCCGGATTTTGGTTTATTTATTTTTTTAGCTTGGTTAGATTTCTCATTCACTTTCTGTTGAGTTGATTCTGTTTTTTGATTAACTTCATCTCCTTTCAGATAAGTTGGCAACTGCATTCCGGCCATATTGAACATATCTTCGAGTGGCGGAACCGCTTTATAAATTCCTGAAATAAAATTGGCTGTCGAAGTTTTTCCGTCAGCATTATTTCCATTGCCATCCCATACCGTAACTTTATCGATTTTGATGTTTTTAATTGCTTCAGCCTGAGTTCTCACCAATTCAGGAAGTTTGTCTGCAATCAATAAAAGAACAGCATCTTTGGAGTCATCGCCGGCTGCTTTTACTATTTGCTCAAGACCCTGAGCCTGTTTGGTCAGAATTTCATACAAACCTTTTGCCTCAGCTTCTTTCCTCAGTAAAATCGCATCTGCCTCACCTTTTGCTCTCTGTCTGATTTTCTCTGCTTCTGCTTCTGCTTCAATAACAATTCTGCTTTTTTCAATTTCAGCCGGAATTACCACATTGGCATGCTGAGTAGCCTTGTCTCTTTCTGCCCTTATTTCTTCCGCTAATCTCTCTGCTTCATAAGCTTCTTTGAGTGCATTCGCAGACTGAACTTTCTCAGTTGCAACAGCCAATTTCTCAGCTTCTGCTTGTCTTTGTCTTCTTTTTGCGTCTGATTCAGCAATTTCAATTTTTGCAAGGTTTTCACCTTCAATCGCAATTGCATTTGCTTTTGCTACCTGTACTCTTTCATTCTGTAATGCGTTTGCCTCACCAATTTTTGCATTCGCAAGTGAACTCGCTACCTGTGTTCTTTCATTTTGTTCAGCTTCTGCCTCACCAATCTTCGCCTGAGCAAGCAAACCTGATACCCGAGTTCTTTCATCCTGCTGTGCATTGGCTTCACCGACAGCACCATCCCTGTTTTTCTCAGCAACAGAAACTTTCGCTTCGTTAATCGCCTGTGCAGCAGCTTCTTTCCCTAATGCTTCAATATAACCGGATTCATCTTTGATGTCAGTGATGTTAACATTTATCAGTTTCAAACCAACTTTCATCAATTCTTTTTCCACATTTTCAGTAATACTCTGAAGTAATTTGTCCCGGTCTGAATTAATTTCTTCAATATCCATAGACGCAACAACCAAACGCAACTGACCGAAAATAATTTCCTGAGCTAAATCACGGATATCATCACCGGATAATCCCAAAAGTCTTTCTGCTGCATTCTGCATTACTCCGGGATCGGTAGAAATACCGATTGTAAAACGGGAAGGAACATTGACACGAATGTTTTGACGGCTCAACGCATTGGTCAAATTCACTTCTATTGACATCGGTGTCAAATCCAGGAAAGCATAGTCCTGAATCACAGGCCAAATAAATGCTGCACCACCATGATTACATCTTGCAGACTGACCTTTTCCGGTTTTTCCGTAAATCACCAAAATTTTATCCGAAGGACATCGTTTGTATCTCTTGACGACTGAAAATATCATCACAACTACAAACAACATTGCTATCATAAGTCCGATAACAGCGGCAAACTGTGACAAACTCTCCTGAGCAAAAATTACTGAATAATTCATATTACGATAAGGGTTTAATGATTAATACTCCATTTTCGGTAACTGAAACAACTGTTACCAGACTACCTCTTTTTATATCTTGATTTTCATCGGTCAGTGCTTCCATTTCACGAAGACTTCCCTGAACATTGATTTGTACTTTTCCGGCTTTTGAACGGTTTTTTCCAACTTCCAAATAAACTTCGCCAGTCATATTGACTGCGTTTTTATATTCCATGGTTCCGCTTTCGGTCAATCGGTTTACATAGTAAAAAATTCCTGCCATAATCAGCATCATTACAAAACCACAAGCAGATGCAATCAGGATAGAAGTTGTCAGTCCCATCCCATAATTCAGGCAGGCAATACCTATCCAGCCAAAAATTGAAAAAAAAGCAACCCCGTTTTTGAAAGTGAAAAACTGGAAACCGGCACCACCGTCGAAATCTCCGTCAATATCGGTGTCACCACCCAGAAAAGTGGTAACCAGCACAATCAAAAAGATAAAACTCGCCATGATTGCTATCAGCCAGAATACCTGTTCAGGTGATGTCAGTGTGTAAAACCAATCGAGCATAACTGCTTTTTTTATGAAAGGGCTAATGTACAAATAATTTGGATTTTTAACATTTTTATGAAACTCTTTTAACTGTGCTTTTCTCATTAATCATTGATTGTATTTTCTGTTTTGTCTATTTTTGCAAACTTATGAGCAGATGGATTATTTTCTTTGTCATTCTTATTCTGATAGAATTTTACACTTTTCAGGCAATCAAAACTTCTTTTGAAAATAAATTAATCAGCAGAATTTATCTTCTTTTATCGGTTCTGATTATAATCTTCATTACTGTTTCAGTACTAAATTTCAATCAAAGAGAAGGTTTGAATAAATTTTCAATGGCCGTTATTTCTGTTTTTCTATTGGTTTTTATTCCAAAATTGATTGTTTCGTTTCTTTTACTTTCAGAAGATCTATTCAGAATCATCAATGGTTTGATTAATTTTATTTTTGATTCAAAAAAAGATAAACCATTTCTGCCTGAAAGAAGAAGATTCATCAGCAATCTTGCCTTAGCTTTGGTATCAATACCGGTTGCATCAATTATTTATGGAATTTGGAAAGGCCGTTACAATTATAAAATCCATAAAGCCAAAGTTTTTTCGAAAGATCTTCCTGATGATTTCGATGGTTTTAAAATTCTTCAATTATCTGATATTCATTGCGGTAGTTTTGACAATTATGATAAAATAAAATACGGAATTGATTTAATCAATCAACAGGATTTTGACATGCTGGTCTTTACCGGCGATTTGGTTAACTCAAGAGCTGATGAAATGGATGAATGGCTCGAATTATTCAAATCGATAAAAAAAGCTGAATACGGAAAATATTCAATCATGGGAAATCATGATTATGGTGATTATTTGAAATGGCCAACCAAAGAAGACCATAAAAATAATCTTGAAAATGTAAAAGGACTTCATCCCAAACTTGGTTGGGATTTGTTGTTGAATGAAAACAGAACAATCAAAAAAGGAAATTCAAAAATCAGAATAATCGGCGTTGAAAACTGGGGAAAAGGTGGTTTTCATAAATACGGAGATTTGAAAAAAGCATCAAACGGGATTGATAAGAATGAATTCAAAATATTACTTTCACACGATCCGTCGCACTGGGATTTGAAAGTCAGAAACGATGAAATGAACTACCAGCTGACCATGAGCGGTCATACTCACGGAATGCAATTTGGAATAGAAATTCCGGGCATCAAATGGAGTTTGATTAAATACAGATATCCACATTGGGCAGGTTTGTACCGAAATAAAGAAAGACATCTTTATGTGAACCGTGGATTTGGTTATCTCGCTTTTCCCGGAAGAATCGGCATCTGGCCCGAAATCACTTTGATAGAATTGAAAAAAGCATAAAAATCAAAAGAATTGAATTGAATCTTTAATTCATAAATTTGTAGCTGAACAAGAAACTATGACAATGAATTTTCAGGATACGATATGTGCTGCATCAACTGCTCAAGGTGTTGGGGCATTAGGTGTAATAAGGGTTTCGGGAAATGATGCTTTTAAGATTGTAAACAGTGTCTTCAAAGGACGAAATCTTGAAGAAGTTGATTCACACAGTGTTCATTACGGATTTATTGTAAACAATGGTTTGGTTTCGTCGGATAAACAAAATGATAAAAATGAAATTGTAGATGAAGTCATGGTTGCGGTTTTCAGAGCACCAAAAACTTTTACTGCCGAAGATTTAGTTGAAATTTCATGTCACGGTTCACCCTATATTCAACAACAAATCATTGAACTATTGATTCAAAACGGAGCCAGAATGGCTGAGCCCGGAGAGTTTACCCAAAGAGCTTTTTTGAATGGCCGGATTGATCTTTCACAAGCTGAAGCCGTTGCAGATTTAATTGCAGCTGAAAACAAAGCATCACACAGAATTGCACTCAATCAAATGAGAGGCGGCATCTCTTCTGAACTTTCAGAACTCAGAGAAGAACTCATTAATTTCACTGCATTAATCGAACTTGAACTCGATTTTTCTGATGAAGATGTTGAATTTGCAGACCGGAAAGAACTCGATGAACTAATCAGTAAAATTAAATTTAAAATCAAAAAGCTAATCGATACTTTTGAATATGGAAATGCAGTGAAAAATGGTGTCCCGGTTGCGATTATTGGAAAACCAAATGCCGGAAAATCTACACTGCTGAATGCTTTGTTAAATGAAGAAAGAGCGATTGTCAGTGATATCGCCGGAACAACCCGTGATACGATTGAAGAAACCATCAATATTGAAGGAATTACTTTCAGATTTATCGATACTGCAGGAATCCGGGAAACAACTGATACAATTGAAGCTATAGGAGTTGAAAAGGCTAAAGAAAAAGTTACTCAGGCAAAAATTGTGATTCATTTGTATGAAGATGATATTGAAATTCTTGAAGAACTTGAACAGTTACTTGAAGATAAAATTGTTTTTAATCTTTTGAGTAAAGTTGACAAAGGCAGTCAAAGTCATGAAATTGATTCTGAAAAATTAAAAACATCTCATCCAAACTATCATCATTTTGGGCTATCAGTTAAGAAAGACATCAATTTCGAAAGACTAAAAAAAGAACTGGTAGAATCTGTCAAAAGTGGGGTTGACGAAAATACGGTTATCATCACCAACATCAGACACAAAGAAGCGCTGATCAATGCGCTGACTGCATTAGAAAATGTTGAATCCGGCATGAAAACCGGCCTTCCGGGTGATTTACTCGCTTTTCATTTGAGAGAAACGCTCAAACATATTGGCTCAATCACCGGACAAATAGATGCAGACAGAGATATTTTGGGAACTATTTTTGGGAAATTTTGTATTGGGAAGTAATCAAAGAAAGTTTTGCAAACGAATAAAATCAGCAAAATAATTTACTTCTGATAGTGTCAAATGATATTATAAGATATCGAAAATCCAACTTTAAATGCATTCTGTAGGAATTGATTAATTTACTTTAAGTTTCAAGTCAGGAAGTAATCAAAATAAAAAAGTGTTTTTTCTACTATACACATTCTACATTTTAATACACGATTTTTATTAATTTTATCAAATGAATACAATACCTAAAGAAGCTTTGGTTTTTCTGGATAAATTAAAGAAAAATAATAACCGTGAATGGTTTGCTGAAAATAAAGAGGAATTCAAACAAATCGAGAATCAGATGAAATTATTTTATTCTGAAGTTGAAAAATTAATGAAAAAACATGATGACATTCTCGATTTCAAAGCTTACAGAATTTACAGAGATATTCGTTTCTCAAAAGATAAAACTCCTTATAAAAGTCATTTTTCGGCACACTTTGCAAGGAAAAAACCAGAACTCAGAGGCGGATATTACCTTCATATAGAGCCGGAGGGCAATTCTTTTTTAGCAGCTGGATTTTGGAATCCGGTAAAGGAAGATGTTCTTAGAGTCAGAAAAGAATGGGATTTGGACACAACTGAAATCAGAAAGATTGTGACGAATAAAAACTTTGTAAAAACTTGGGGACAAATGGAAGGCGAAAAATTAAAGACTGCACCTTCAGGTTTCTCAAAAGACCATCCGGATATTGGTTTAATCAATTACAAACAATGGTATTTTTTACATCCTTTTACAGACCCGGAAATTCTGTCAGATGATTTTGCAATAAATGTCAATCAATGCTACAAAAAAATCAGGCCATTTTTTGATTATATGTCAGAAGTTCTGACCACTGATTTGAATGGTGTTTCTCTGATATAAGGCTACACTCCCATCGACATTTGACTGACTCACAATTATTTCACAATTCAAGAGGGAAAAACACCCTCTTGCAAAAAGGGTGAAATCCTTATAGAAAAAGGGTATTTCGCATTGTATTTTCATGTATTTGTGCTTGTAGATTTGCAGTATAAAACATTAAAAAATACGATTATGAAAAATTTAATTTATCCTTTGAAAAGTGTTTATAATTTAAGAAACATTTCAAAATTTGCTTTATTACTTTTTGTGTCATTATCTTTTGTGAATTGCAATAATGACGATGACAATCCTGTGTATGAACCGGAAGCAGTTTGTGACACAAACAATTCAGAATTTGATCAATTATATCAGAGTATTGTAAACAATAATAATGTTGATGATTTTTGGATGGATTTAATTACACACAGTTACAACTTCGAGCTTTCTGCCAATAAAAATTTGTGCAAAATAGGTTATCAGGCATATCCGGGAATTACCGGAAGTGTTTATGAGATTGAATTGAAAGAAACTGCCAGTCAAACTGTCCTTTACTCAGGTTTTCATAGTTTTTCTGACACTTCAACATCTTATATAGATGCCGGAGTTACACTTTATGCCGGTGTAGAATATACTATTTCAAGATCTTATGACCCTGGCACATTTACAACTGATATAATCGGACGCGGTGTTCATGGCCCTAATTTGTCTTTTCCCGCTAATTTTGGAGATATTCAAATTTTGAGTTCAAATGCAGAAGGTTATGGCGGTCCTGTAGTTGATTTCTTTATTCCCTATATAGATTTGGTTTTTGAACAATAGTCAGACATATTTAGTGTAAAGTTTTACTTTGTCCGAGTGCCTGCAATCATGAATTGCAGGCATTTTTCATTCAGTTTTTCTCTTCCATGTTTGAAAACTGAAACTGTAAAGATGTCTATCATCGACCGGATGCTCTACGGTTTTTATCAATTCCCAATCATTTTCTGAAAATTCCGGAAAAAAGGTATTGGCATCATCAAAAACAGCGTGAATTCTGGTCAGTTCAATACAATCTGCCAGCTCTATTCCCATTTTGAAAATCTGCCCGCCACCGATGATAAATATATTTTCATCGGTTTGAAATGCTCTTTGAACCGCCTTTTCCAAATCAGGAAAAACCTCTGCACCTTTAGCTTTGAAATCCGGATTTCTGCTGATAACAATATTCAGTCTTCCTTCAAGTATATCATCCAAGGTGCCAAAAGTTTTTCGACCCATAATGACAGGATGACCGAGCGTGAGTTCTTTGAAACGATTGTAGTCATCGGGTAAATCCCAAAGTGCATTGTTGCCAAAACCGAGTTTTCCCAATTCATTTTTTTCGCCGGCTGCTGCAATTAATGTTATCATTTTACTAAATCTTTTCGGGTCTTTTGAAAAATAATTCTTCAGTATCTGCAGATTCTTCCATCGAATAAATAACCGAATCAAGTGGTTTTATAAAAACAAACGGATAATCAATTTCACCAAGTTCTGTTCTTATCGGATAAGCGAGTTTTTCGGTTTCAATTGAAAACTGAGAATCCACACCGGTTTTGTTTCCCCTCGGATCAACTCTGAACCATCCTGTATCTTCAAGATAAACCGCATTCAATCCGTGAAGTGCAAAGCCTGATTCTGAATCATTTGGTTTTCTCAAAACTCTTTGGTAGCAAAATCCACACGGGATTTTCATTCCGCGAAGCAAAGTTGCGAGCAAATGAGCTTTTGCAAAACAAATTCCGTTACAGCTTCTTAATGCATCTTCTCCGGAAATGGTTATTTCAGGTGCTTGGGTATCAAAAGAATGATGAATTTCATCTCTTGCGATTTCAAAAGCAATTTTTGCTCTTTCTTTCGGATTACTCGTTTTTGATTCTATTGATTTTATTTTTTCACTGATTAACGGCGTATCAAAACGGATATATGGCGGAACCTCAACAAGGTAATCCTGTAACCGTTCTGACTCTAATTTCAATTCCATTTTGTATTTTCTATTCTTAACCCATTATCAGCCCAAATCATAAATCTCCATAATATCTTTGAGTTCTCTTTCCATATCGATTTTCAGGTCGATCAACTTTCCGGAATGAATATCAAAAACCCATCCGTGAACTTCTATATTTCTTTCCTTGTATGCTTTTTGAACCGATGCAATTTTTATCAGATTAATACACTGTTCCTGTACATTAAGTTCAACAAGCCGATTGTATCTTTGATTTTCATCCTCAATCGAATTCAATTCATCCTTATGAATTCTGTACACATCACGGATATTTCTCAACCACGGATTCAAAATACCGAGATCTTTTGCCTGCATGGCAGCTTTGACTCCGCCACAAAAATAGTGTCCGCAAATCACAAGATGTTCAACACTGAGGTGATTGACTGCAAAATCGACTACAGAATTCATATTCAAATCTGTGCTGATGACCATGTTTGAGATATTTCGATGAACAAAAACTTCACCCGGATGCAGTCCCATCAGCTCTTCTGAGGTTACACGGCTGTCAGAACAACCGATGAACAAGACCTTCGGGTTCTGGCCTTTTGAAAGATTCTGAAAATAACCCGGGTCTTCTTTTAATTTTTCAGCAACCCATTTCTTATTGTTTTCAAAAATTTTATTGATATCCATAATTCAAATTTAACACAAAAAATAAAGCCGGACATTAACGACCGGCTTTATCTTTTATTTTTATTGATTTATTTTTCGTGCGAAATTTTTGCGTGCAGATATTCTCTGTTCATTCTCGCAATACTTTCGAGTGTAATTCCTTTTGGACACTCTACTTCGCAAGCTCCGGTATTGGTACAGTTACCAAAACCTTCTTCGTCCATTTGAGCCACCATATTCTCAGCTCTTCTTTTGGCTTCTACTCTACCCTGAGGCAATAGTGCATACTGAGAAATTTTGGCGCTGACAAAAAGCATAGCCGAACCGTTTTTACAAGCTGCCACACATGCGCCGCAACCTATACAGGCTGCGTTGTCAAATGCTGCATCTGCATCATCTTTTGGAACCGGAATTGCGTTTGCATCGACCGTGTTTCCGGAAGTTCCTACAGAAACAAATCCACCTGCCTGTTGAATTCTTTCAAAAGCTGAACGGTCAACCACTAAATCCTTGATAACAGGAAAAGCAGCCGAACGCCACGGCTCAACATAAATCGTATCACCGTTATTGAAACTTCTCATGTGGAGCTGACAAGTAGTAATTCCTCTGTCAGGTCCGTGTGGTCTCCCGTTGATGTACATAGAACACATTCCGCAAATCCCTTCACGACAATCGTGGTCAAATGCTACAGGTTCTTTTTTGTCTTCAATCAGCTGTTCATTTAACTGGTCCATCATTTCCAGGAATGAACTGTCGGTGGAAACATCATCGAGTTTATAAGTTTCCATACTTCCTTTTGCCTTGGAGTTTTTTTGTCTCCAGACTTTCAGCGTGATATTTATATTTTTTGATGCCATCGTTTTTAATTTAGAAATTAGTGAATAGTGCTTAGTAATTAGATTTTAAGTTTTTTAGAAAATGAGTTTAACATTTTTGATTCTTCTTCAATCCAATTTATTATTTGGTTATACAATTTATTATTAGAAATAAATTCTAACTCTTTTGCAATTAACAATTGAGTTTCAAGTTCATAAAGCGAACCTCTTGAGATGTTTAAAAAATGAACAAATGATTTTTCCTTATTTCTTCCGTAACCTTCAGCTATATTGGAAGGAATTGAAATCGAAGCTCTTTTTATTTGAGTTGTCAAAGCATATAATTCATCCTGTGGAAAGGATTTTACCAATTTGTAAACGGCAATTACGATGTCAACACCTTTTTGCCAAATCAACAAATCTTTATATGATTTAATTTCTCCCATAATTCATTTTTCAAATTACTAATAACTAATTACCAGTTACTAATAACTCATTACTCATTTACTTATAACTTCTTTGTTTTAATTCAATAAAGTTAAATTTCAGTTCTTCTTTGTGCAACTGTTCCTGACTGATATCCGGGCCTTTGTATTCCCAGGCGCCTACATAAGCATAATCCTGGTCATTTCTCATTGCTTCACCTTCATCAGTTTCATATTCTGTTCTCAGATGACCTCCGCAAGATTCATTTCTGTGTAATGCATCCATAGCCACCAGCTGTCCAAGTTCCATAAAATCAGCAACTCTGCAAGCTTTTTCAAGCTCAGGATTCATTCCATCGGCCTCTCCGGGTACAAAAACATCTTTCCAGAATTCTTCTCTCAATTCCGCGCTTTCCTGACTCG
>CAYFWH010000044.1:0-16018 GCA_964346785.1 uncultured Weeksellaceae bacterium
GACTCAAACTTCATGTTAACATACCCAGACTGTCCGTAAGTACCGGCATAGTTAGTAATCATCATAATATAATATGCCCCCTGAAGAGCTCGTTCGATAGAAACATATTCAAATGCAGAAGCAGAATAACTACAGTCTACTACCTGCTGAAGAGCGGTATATTCGCATGGAATTTCTGTAAAAGGACCCCAAACGATAAAGTCAACATCGAGTGGCGTGCCCTGTTCATCCGGTTGTGTATATTGATTCAGATCAAAATATAAATCTGCTGATTCAGCAATCTTAAATGCAAAGAATCTCGGATATGGCTGATTGAACAAACAATCATAGTTAGGCCCTGAAGGCGCTGAATGTGGAATTTCTCCGTCATTCTGGAAAGGTATATTCAATCCGAATCCTTCATCATCTGCACATGCAGGTTCGGGGTTTATACAATCCGGTTTTAATTTCAGAATGATTTTCACCACTTTATAACAAGTCTCGCCACCCGTAACACTGCTAACTCTTGCCCATACTATGGTTTGATCTCCTGCCGGGAATGAGGTTGGATTTGCTATCGGATTGGTTTGATTTTCAGCATCAGCTTCGGTTTGATAGTATTTGAAATTAGCAATTGACGGATCGTCGAGCACCATAGGCTCAACATCTGTCAGGTTGAAAATCTCCATGCCATCACCATTGTAATCTATCATCTCGAGTGTAAAGGTGTCACCGTTGGTTTGTAATTCACCAAAGATTACATTTATTTCATCTGAGGCTGAACAATCACCGTTGACTACTTCCACTCTGTACACTCCTGATTCTGAAACTACAATAGAATTGGTAGTCGCACCGGGAATTGCGGTACCGTTAAAGTACCATTGAATCTCGATAGATGGGTCTGTAACATTCACATAAAGTGTATATTCTTCCTGTCCGCATATATACAATTCATCTCCGAGAACCACTCCGTTTTCATCAATGATCACTGATCCCAAATGGAATGATCCGGCTTCAAGAAAAACTGCCGAATCGTAAGCACTGTCAGAAATATCAGCTACCAAAATACGGATGTGGTAAGTTTCTCCGGGAATAACTGCAGATTGTGCACTCATTGGGATTGTACGACCACCGTATTCAATATTTCCGAAAGGTCCGGGAACATAAAATGCTGCGTTACCGCACCAGTCGTCGTTCACGGTATTGATTGTTACCGGTGTTCCATCAGGAAGAAGTGCTATGTTCTTACCACTAAGTCCCGGATCATTAACAATTCCCGGTCCGCTGATGATAAATGCAAATACATCATTATATGAAGTACATGTAAAACCGGGATATTCTTCAGAAGCAAAAATGTAATTGAATGAAATTTGGTTCCCCTCGGGAATAAAATCAAATTCAAAAACAGTTGCATTGTTAGAATTTGCCAAGCCCAAAAGGGAAGCATCAGGATCTCCGGTCCAACTGCTATCGCCTTCGGAAACAATTCCTGTATCAGGTCCTTCTGCGTCTTTAGCAAAACCTGAGGTAAGGATTATCCCTTCATCAAACGGAAAGTTGGAAGTTCCTTTGGTGAAATAACCCCAGCTACGGTTTCCGCTCGGAAACGGTTCTGACGGGTTATCTTTTAATTGAAAATTGGTTGAAGAGGAACAGTCTCCTCCATCCAATAAAACATTCGTCACTAACTGCTCAGCTGTATAATTCGACTCAGGAACACCATTAGGATTAACAATAATGCTGTTGTTTTGAGCCTTTGAGTTGACCAGAAATTGAAGAAATACAAGGATTAGTAAAAGTCTTCTCATAAGTAAAACAATTATTTATAATATTTCACGAGTTAATTAATTGCTAAATTTAAATCAATTTTAGCCAATAATCCACAATTTAACTATACTTTTTTTTATTTTATGTGATTATTTAATCTCAGTCTGCCTGTTTTTATATATCGAGAACAGAACTCCACCGAGAAGTGAGAGCGTAATTACGCCGAGTGACAGCCATTCGGGCAGTTCAATTTCATTTTTGTTGAGGTAAATATGGAAAAGCATTTTCACACCTACAAAAATCAAAATTACTGCAAGGCTATATTTGAGATAAGAGAATTTATCCATAATGTTGGCCAGAAAAAAGTACATTGATCTAAGTCCCAAAATCGCCATTATATTGGACGAAAAAACAATAAACGGATCTTCTGTGATTGCAAGTACTGCCGGAATACTGTCAAGTGCAAACAGTATATCTGTAAATTCAATTACAATCAGCGCTATAAAAAGTGGTGTCGCAGCCCAGATACCTGCTTTTTTAATAAATAATTTTTGACCGTGTATACTTTTTGTGACCGGCAAAACCGAACGGATTGCATTGAAAATTTTACTCTTTTTGGGGTCAAAACCTTCATCCTCATCACCCGAGCGAATCATACTTATCGCTGTATAAATCAAAAATGCACCAAATAAATAAGTTATCCATTCAATTTTATTAATCAACCAGATACCAAAGAAAATCATCAAAGCTCTGAATACGATGGCACCGATGATTCCCCAAAACAAAACTCTGTGCTGGTATTTTTGAGGTACACCGAAAGACCTGAAAATTACTGCAATCACAAATATATTGTCTATCGAAAGTGATAATTCTACCAGATAAGCAGAAATATATTTTGAAAAAGCAGTCTTGGGTGAATAATTCATTGGGTTGTCGATGTGCTGATGTGCAAATAACCAGTACAACACAAAGCCAAATGACAGTGCCAAAACCACCCAAAAAGAAGTCCACTTGGCGGCTTCCTTCTGACTGATGACATGTGCATTTTTATTGAAAACACCTAAATCAAGTGCAAGCAACACAAATACAACAGCTATAAATATCTCCCAGACCATTCAAAAATTTTGTAAATATCTAAATTTTACGGGATATATGAATTAATATTTCATGTAAAAAAAATAGGCGGGATAAAACCCGCCTTTTTCTGTATTTTAAATTGATCTTATGAATCAAGTGCCTCTGCACCGCCAACGATTTCAAGAATCTCATTGGTAATGGCAGCCTGTCTCTCTTTATTGTACTGAAGCACAAGGTCTCTTCTGAGCTCATCAGCATTGTCGGTAGCCTTGTGCATTGCTGTCATTCTGGCTCCGTGCTCCGATGCATTCGAATCAAGTATGGTTTTGTACAATTGAGTTTTTAGGGTCTGAGGAATCAAATCTCTTAGAATTTGTTCTTTTGAAGGTTCAAATATATAATCGGTCTGCAAATGTTCATCTTCATGTTCTTCTCCTGCAGAAAGTTCGACAGGCAGATATTGCTCATCTGTAACGATTTGAGTTGCAGCATTTTTAAATTGATTGTATATAATTCTTACCTGATCAAACTCGCCTAAGGTGAATTTCTCAACGATTTCCTCAGAAAGCAATGCAACGGCTTCATAATTCAGATTGTCCCAAAGTGAAGAATTGTTTTTGTAAACAGTTGCATGTTTTTTGAGCAGGTCAAAACCTTTTTTACCTACGGTCAGCAATTCAACTTCGATGCCGGCACTTGCTGATTCTTCCAAAACTGCATTGACTTTTTTCACAATGCTGGAGTTGAAAGCTCCTGCCAAACCTCTGTTTGAAGTAACAACTACAATCAAAAGTTTTTTGACCTCTCTCTGAACAGTCAGCTCTCCACCCACACTGCTGTCGAGTGTCGAACTGATGTTTCCAAGGATTTCCCGCAGTTTTTCGGCATATGGTCTGAGCTGCAGAATACTGTCCTGAGCTCTCTTCAACTTGGCAGCAGACACCATTTTCATGGCGCTGGTTATCTGCATAGTCGATGACACCGATCCGATTCTGCTTCGTATTTCCTTTAAGTTTGCCATTTTTTATTTTTAATGACTTAATTAATTAAATTTTGCAGAAGTGTCAGCAATTGCTGTTTTCAATACTTCAATAATCTCATCAGAATATTCTTTGTTTCTCAGCTGAGTCAAAGTTTCTGAATGTTTGCTTCTCATCAGCGTCAGGAAGTCTTCCTGCCATTCTTTAACTTTCTCAACCGGTACATTTCTCAACAAACCGTTGGTTCCAGCATAGATAATTGCCACCTGCTCTTCAACCGGAAGCGGTGAGTGAACATTTTGTTTCAGAATCTCAACATTTCGTTCACCTTTACCAATAACTGCCATTGTTGCAGCATCCAGGTCTGAACCAAATTTAGCGAAAGCTTCCAGCTCACGGTACTGTGCCTGGTCAAGTTTCAATGTACCCGAAACTTTTTTCATTGGTTTGATCTGTGCACTACCTCCAACACGAGATACTGAGATACCCACATTAATCGCAGGACGAATACCTGAGTTAAACAAATCAGACTCAAGGAAAATCTGTCCGTCAGTAATTGAAATCACATTGGTAGGAATATATGCAGATACATCCCCTGCCTGAGTTTCGATAATCGGAAGTGCAGTCAAAGAACCACCTCCTTTAACTTTCCCTCTGAGAGATTCCGGCAAGTCGTTCATTTCTGCAGCTACTCTGTCATCACCGATGATTTTTGCAGCTCTTTCCAAAAGTCTTGAGTGAAGGTAGAAAACATCACCCGGATAAGCTTCCCTTCCCGGAGGTCTTCTCAAAAGAAGAGAAACTTCACGGTAGGCAACCGCTTGTTTTGACAAGTCATCATAAACCACCAATGCCGGACGGCCGGTGTCTCTGAAGTACTCGCCTATCGCTGCTCCTGCCATTGGTGCATAAACCTGCATCGGTGCAGGGTCTGATGCATTTGCCGCAACGATTACAGTATATTTGTCTGCTCCGTGTGCCTGAAGTGTGTTCATGATTTGTGCAACAGTCGAACCTTTTTGTCCAATCGCTACATAAATACAGTAAACAGGCTCACCACGGTCATAAAATTCTTTTTGATTCAGGATGGTGTCAATCGCCACAACAGTTTTACCTGTCTGACGGTCACCAATAATCAACTCTCTCTGTCCTCTTCCAATCGGAATCATTGAGTCAATAGCAACAATACCGGTTTGAAGTGGCTCACTTACTGGCTGACGATAAATAACACCCGGTGCCTTTCTTTCGATAGGCATTTCAAAGAGTTCACCTTCAATCGGTCCTTTACCGTCGATAGGGTTACCCAGCATATCCACTACACGCCCCAACATTCCTTCACCAACTTTGAGTGATGAAATTCTTCTGGTTCTTTTAACAGTGTCACCTTCCTTAATGTCTTTTGAAGGACCGAGCAATACGATACCCACATTGTCTTCTTCAAGGTTCAACACCATTCCTTCCAGGCCATTGGAAAATTCAACCAATTCACCATACTGTGCATTGTCCAATCCGTAAACACGGGCGATACCGTCGCCGACGCTAAGTACAGTTCCAACTTCTGCCAACTCGACTTTGTTGTCAAAGTTCGAAAGTTGTTGTTTTAAGATTGCTGAAACTTCAGCTGGTTTTATTTCTGCCATTTTAGTAATGTTTCTTAATTAATTATAATTACCCTCAGCGGGATTTTTTCTTTTTTTTAGAATTTTGCGATATAATCGTTTTTGTCAAAATCTTTTTTCAATCTGTTCAGTTTTTCTCTGATACTGGTGTCGATTTGTTTGTCACCGACTCTCAATATAAAACCTCCTATCAATTCAGGATTAATTTTGGTTTCTACATTGATGGTCGAATTATCTCCCAGTTTTTCTTTTGCTTTTGAAACAATGCTGTTAACCATTTCTGAATCAAAAGGCACTGCCGAAATGAACTCAGCAGTTGTGATATTGTTGTTTTTATTGTACTGAACGGTGTACTGTGCAGCAATCTCCTTCAGTATATCACCTCTTCCATGATTGATAACCAATTCAATGAAATTTTGAACCACCGGTGAAAAAGATTTGAACAGTTCCTTAGAGATGGTCACTTTTCTTTTAGCATCCAAAACAGGTGAAGCCAGGAAATTGCTTAGTTCCCGACTGCCATTGATTGAATTTTTCAAATCAATCATTTCCTGATTAACTTTTTCTGCCTGATTGGTTTCAAGCACAAACTGCATCAATCCTTTTGCATATCTCTTTGCTGCTCTGATTCCTGCCATTTCTTAATTCAGTTTGGTTTCGTTAATCATTGTTCTCGCCAAAGATTCTTGTGCAGATTTGTCTGACAATTCTTTTTCAAGAACTTTTTCAGCAACTTCGATTGACAAAGTTGCAATTTGATTTTTGAGTTCGGTCATTGCCGCAGCTTTTTCATTCTGAATAGCTTTTCTTGCATTTTCAATTAAATTATCAGCTTCGGTTTGTGCTGATTCTTTAGCTTTTGCAATGATGTCATCCTTTAATTCTCTTGCTTCTTTGAGAATAGCATCTCTTTCGATTTTTGCTTCTTTCAGAATTCTTTCATTTTCTGATTTCAGATGAGACATTTCCTCTCTTGCTTTCTTTGCTTCATTCAAAGAGTCTTCTATTGACTTCTCTCTTTCATTGACAGCATTCAAAATTGGTTTCCATGCGAATTTGGCAAGTAACCAAAGTAAAAGCAGAAATAATATTGTCTGCCAGAAGAATAAACCGAACGAAAAATCACTGATTAACTTTTCCATTGTTTTTTTATTTTACTTTATAAAATATGTTTCTTGTTCAATTGTTTTTTTTTATTAAAACTCTCTGCTGCAACCAACCGTTGCAGCAAGAGTATTTTTGTTTCTGCTTAAACTGCAAACAGAGCAGCGAAAGCAAGACCTTCAACCAAAGCGGCTGCAATAAGCATCGCAGTTTGGATTTTACCATAGGCCTCAGGCTGACGGGCAATACCCTCCATTGCAGCTGCACCAATCTTACCGATACCGATACCTGCTCCAATTACAATCAAACCTGCTCCTACCATTACTGGAATATCTCCCATAACTAAAAAATTTATATAATTAAACTAAAAATAAATTTCAATTTTAATGTGCCTCCTGTGCTTCATGTTCTGCAGATGCAAAACCGAAATACAATGCCGACAACATGGTGAAAATATAAGCCTGAATCAGGGAAACCAATACCTTAATCAGTACAATCACAAATGTCAACAAAAATGAAAGCGAACTCCCGAACCAACTCGAAAAGATAAAAATCAATCCGACCAAACTCAACAATACCACATGACCGGCTGCCATATTCGCAAAAAGACGAATCAGCAGTGTAAAAGGTTTTAGGAAAACCCCCAAAATCTCAATCGGAATCAGGATAATGTACAAAGGTAGTTTTCCGTACCATGGCATTGAATCTCCAAGCGGATCAAAAATATGTCTCCAATAGGTTTTGGTTCCGGTAAAGTTGGTAATCAAAAATGTAAGAAGAGCCAGTGCAGTCGTTGCTGCAATGTTTCCGGTCACATTCACACCAAGCGGAGTCAAACCAAACATATTCAAAATCCAGATCAGGAAAAACACCGTTAACAAAAACGGCATATATTTTTTATATCTTTTTTCACCGATATTAGGAATCGCGATTTCATCCTTGATATACATTACCACAGGCTCAAAGAAACGACCAACTCCTTTTGCAATCCCTCCATTTTTACCATACGAACGGGCAAGGCCGATGAAAATTAATAACATAATCAAACAAGTAATGATGATGTACACCACACTTTTTGTAATCGAAAAATCAAGCGGCTTTGCGTTCTGAGGAATTCCTTTCTCATTAAGTGTTATCTCACCCGAAGCATCAGTCTTATAAATATGACCGTGATAGATTGCATAGTGATTTCCATCTTTCTCAACCACTTTTGTTCCGTGAACAAATTCAGAAGAACTGAAAATTTTCAAACCATCATCAAAAAGAATTACAGGTAGCGGAATGCTCCAGTAATTACCCTCTTTGTCAGATAAAAAACTTAATTCATAATCATCCCCAAGGTGATGATCGATAACTTCTTTAATTTCAATTTTCATTTTATCAGCCCGTGTCAAACCTGCATCACCTGCTTCATTTTGAGCAAATAGTGAAAGACTCTGAAAAATGAATATAAAACTTAAAAAAAATGACCAACGCATAGAAACCATTTTCCGATTTTTTTTCGTGGTGCAAAATTATGATAAGTTTTTGAATTAATGAAACCTATCTACCTGCTTTTAATCATTTTGTGGAATTTAATAATTTTTGTGAGGCATACCATGTAATTAACGACAAACTAATAAGATACAAAATCATCAGCGAAATTCTGAATGCCTGTTCTTCGTGACCGTC
The DNA here is from genome assembly GCA_964346785.1 of uncultured Weeksellaceae bacterium. Classification (GTDB taxonomy): domain Bacteria; phylum Bacteroidota; class Bacteroidia; order Flavobacteriales; family Weeksellaceae; genus Moheibacter. The sequence continues at coordinate 8,198 of CAYFWH010000044.1, forward strand.
AGCTTTTTTTAAAAAAATCAGAGCAGCACCGAGTTTAATCGTTATGATTGCCAGAAAATAATATCCCAATTGTTCTTTTTGAGTCTTTTCGAGAACCTGCAATGCAAGTATTGAAATTAAAAAAGCTGTAAAAACAAAAAGATAGATGTAAAAGAAATATTCGCGGTAAATATCAAATCCTAATACAAGAATCAGAAAATGAACTAAAAAACATCCCAGCATAATTCCGGCAGCTACAAAAAGTTGTTTGTATTTTTTCATTTCACATTTTTTAATTGCTTAATCACCACATAAAGAGAACCTGCCAAACCTATCAAACTACCCAATGCAGTAAAATAATTTTTTTCATTGCCCATTTTTTCGTCTGCTTTTTTTCCCAGCCAGACAAAAATAAAAATAATCGCCATCATTTCGAAGGCAATTCCGGTCAAACGGGCATATTTATTCAGTGAATTTTTATTCTCAGCCATATTCGCTTTTCATGCCGTAAAGGTAAGAGTTTTACTCTGAACCCGAGTTCAATTTAAAAATTACCGTTCACACAGTATATAAACTCAATTATTTCCTTCATATTAACAATGAAGCTTTAGTTATTCATTAAATTTGCAAAAATTTATCAGGCTTGGTAAAAATAGGAAATATAGAACTACCCGAATTCCCGCTCTTGCTGGCACCAATGGAAGATGTGAGTGATCCGCCTTTCCGAAGGTTATGTAAGTTACACGGAGTGGATTTGATGTATTCTGAATTTATTTCTTCTGAAGGATTGATTCGGGATGCGATTAAAAGTCGTCAGAAACTCGATATTTTTGATTACGAAAGACCGGTAGGTATTCAAATTTTTGGCGGTGACGAAGAAGCAATGGCAATGTCAGCTAAAATTGTTGAAACCGTCGAGCCTGATTTGGTTGATATTAATTTTGGCTGTCCGGTTAAAAAAGTTGTAACCAAAGGAGCCGGAGCCGGTGTTTTGAAAGATGTTGATTTGATGGTCAGGCTGACAAAAGCGGTTGTAAACAGCACCCATCTTCCGGTTACAGTTAAGACCCGTCTCGGCTGGGATACAGACAGTATTAACATTCTTGAAGTTGCTGAAAGATTACAGGAAACCGGTATCAAAGCTTTGTCAATTCACGGCAGAACCCGTTCTCAGATGTACAAAGGTCATTCTGACTGGACACTGATTCAAAAAGTAAAATCTAATCCCAATATCGAAATTCCAATTTTTGGAAATGGTGATATCGACTCACCCGAAAAAGCGCTTGAATACAAAAATCAATATGGCGTGGACGGTATTATGATAGGCCGTGCCGCAATTGGAAATCCATGGATTTTTAACGAAATCAAACATTTTCTGAAAACAGGTGAGAAATTAGCACAACCAAATTTATTACAAAAAACAGAAGCTGCCAGAAACCATCTGGTTTGGTCTTGTGAATGGAAAGGTGAAAAAACAGGTATTCTTGAAACCAGAAGACATTACGCCAATTACTTTAAAGGAATTCCTGACTTCAAACCCTACAGAACCAGACTGGTGACAGCGAGTGAACTCAATGAACTTTTTGAGATTTTTGATGAAATAGAACAATTCGAAAAACAAATCGTTTGATGGAATTGCCTGTTTATCAAAAGGAAATCACGGTCACAGAAGAATTCCTCGATTCAAACCTGCATGTCAACAATGTTCAATTTGTACACTGGGTTGAGATGATGGCAGCCGAACATTGGGATTTACTAAAGTCAAAAAGCAAATACAAAGATTTTGTATGGTTTCTTTCAGATCACCACATTCAGTACAAACAGCAGGTTTTTAAAAACGACCGATTGCTGATGAAAACCTATCCGGAAATTCCGGAAGGAATCAGACAGCCCCGAAAAGTTGAGTTTTATGTGAACGACAAACTTGTTGTTGATTCGAGAACGCTCTGGGTAATGATCAATCCTGAAAATGGGAAAATTCAGAGAATAAATTCAGACTGGCTGAATGATTTGATTTAGCTTTCTGTTTTTGATTGAATCTTATAAATAAGTCCTATACAATCTCAGCACATTGAACGCTTAATCTATGTAAACAAATACCATTTGAAGCCAATTTGAAATTTAAAATCTCTGAATGGCGTAAACGGCGCACTGTAATAATTGTTCTCTCCCCACATTGCGTTGAAATGGTCGGCTCTCAAATAAATTCTCATTCGGTCAACCTTCATATTGATAAAGAAGTCAAGGATTGGATAACCTCCAATTTTTTGAATACCAAAATCAGGATTGACTCTCTGAATCATGAATTCATTGGTAACAGGAAAAAATTCTCCGGATTGAAATTCAGTGAAATAATTGGCATTCAGACCGATTTGCATTTCAGCCTTACCGTCAAAAACTTTGCTTTGCCAAAATACTGTTGCTCTTGCAATCAAATCCGGTAATGGAAGATAAGCTTCATTTTGAGTTACTTTCTGGTATTGAACCGTTGCTCTCAAATTAAATTTTCGGTACGGAATCAACACATCGCCTCTGACCTGAAAAAGAGAGATTCCGTCAGTGAGTTGTTTGGGTCTGAAATCACTATCTACAAAAACAAAATCTTCTATGTTGTATAGATTTGCAGTAATCGTTGAATTGAGTTTTTTAAGATTGATTTGACCATACAGCTTTTGTGTTTTGGTGTTCTGAAAACTGTAATTGTAATAATTGAAGTCTTTGTAAAAACTCTGGTGATAAAATAAATTCAAAGACGGAAAAGCAGATTCTGCCATTGCGCCTGCAACAAGGTGGTAACCTGTGAGCGGTTGTATGTCGAGCTCAGCATTGAAATGGTACTGGCTTTTGAAGAAATCACCGGATTTAAATTCTGCATCGGCAGATAGTTTCAAACGATCATTCCAGTCAAAATATAATTTACCGACACCACCTATCAGCTGATCTTCGATTTGACCGGGTATAAAAGTCAATCCCTGAGTCAGTGTTTCGGGCGAATACAATTTCAGGTTCTCATATCTCAAACCGGCTTCAAGAAAAAGACTTTCACCCCATTTGAATTCAATTGATGAAGTGTTTTGTAAACTTTCAAAACTCTTTAAATTTTTTCGTTCAAAACCACTAAAAATCGGACTGTCATAATAATCTTCTGCCTGTTTTTCCTTATAAAAATATTTTTGTTTTTCGTACGAAAATATATTTTTGACTACAATCGGTGCACTCAAATTTACAGAGTCACTTTTTGATTTACCAAACAAGGCATAGCTTCCACCTGCAAGAAATCTTCTGGAATCATATTCTGTATGTGCGGTTTTTAAATTGACTTCGATATTCTGTCGGTTGGTTGTACTCAGTTCATCATCATTTACAAACTCATTCAAATCAGCAATTCCAGAATTTTCCTGATTATCTATATTCTGTGAAGCATAATGTGACCATATTTTAAGTCTCTCATTTTTTGATTGATGACTGATAGTGGCAATAAATGCGTTATTTGCAGCAAGGTTATTGACATATCTTCCCATCGATCTGAGGCCCCGGTATCTGACTGAATAATTCCAGTTCGGAGTGAGGTTGTGTGCAAACGAAGTTGACAGATATTGACCTTCTCTTAAACCATTCTCAAAAACAAATTCGGTCATTGGTGTTTTAACATCGTAATATCGAATGTCATCTGAATAGATATAATTGAAAGATTTTCCTTCAGGCAACAGATGATTTCTGAATCTTTTTTCTTGGTAGGTAAGCGGATTAAATGTTTGTCCGAAATTTGGGAAATACATTTTTCCAAACAAATCTTTCTGAATAAAATTTTGATTGTATAAACTTTCTATTGTCAGTACAGTATCAATAATTTCGGGTTTTTGACTGTTTTGTGTCCAATAAGTATAATCGCTTATAACCGGTCTGTGAATTTTGAGACTGTCATTTGCAATTTCTCTGACGCTCAAACTTTTCAAAGAGTCCTGTATGCTCTGTTGAGGATCAACCGGCGTTTCTATTTGAGCACGGCCCTGAGCCATTAAAATTAATAAGATTAAAAACCCTGTCAGTTTTTTCATAAATCATTGAATACCGGACAAAGGTAAATAAAAAAACCCGTTCAATTAAACGGGCTTTTTATTATGATTTAATCGATTATTAATAACCGGGAGTTTGTCCAACATTCGGGTCAAACAACAAGCTTGAGAAATCGATTGGCATTTGCCATTTGTGGCTTGATGCTTCAAGAATCTGCTGATCTGAAGGCTGTCCTGTTCCGTCCATATAATGTCCGTTTCCGCTTCTTACAACACCAACATGGTATTGAGCAGGAATTCCGGGTACGCCTAACAAACGCTTAATAGTAAAGAATCTGTCAGATTCGAAAGCAAGTTCTTTTCTTCTTTCAAGCTGGATTGCATTGAAAAGAGCATCGCCGGTTTCACCTCCGTTGTAGCTTGTATAACGCTGATCTCTAAGGATATTAAGCGTTGCCAATGCAGCTGCATTTGAAGTATTCGGATCAAGATACTGAGCTTCAGCAAGGTTAAGGATAGCTTCTTCTACTCTCAGGTATCTGATATAAGCAGAAGTTCCACCTTTAGTTTGAACATATTTCCAAACATTGTACTGATTTTTCAATACTTTGAAGTATGCATTGATACGGTTAGCTTCGGTAGCATCATCGTACAAATCTCTGAACGCTTTGTCAACACTGTACTCAGGTACAAAGTTTACATTATTAGTTCCCTGGCTGTAGTTAACTCTGTAGTCTGGGTCACCTGATGCAGTTAGCATAGGTACCTCGAACAATACACCATCAGAGTTGTTGTTTCTCCAAAGGTTAACAAAGTTAGCGTTGCTTACAGGCTGAACAGCTGCAACAACAGGAGTCAACTCAGAGATTACTCTCTCGTAGTCACCCATATATAATGCAACTCTACCCATCAAAGCATGAACAGCTGGCTTGCTCAAACGAGCCTCAACAACATTATTTGGAAGACCGTCAAGTGAAGCCTCTAAGTCTGCCATAATTTTTGAATAAGTCTCAGCAACAGTAGCAGTTCTGTATGGCTGATCATACGGATCAAAGTAATCGATATAAGGAATACCTACAAATGAGTTTGCGTCTGCAGACTGAGTAGGGATTTTCACATAAAGTCTTGCAACTTCAAAGTGAGCCAATCCTCTTAAAGCTAAAGCTTCAGAACGAATTTTATCTTTGTCAGGGAAAGCTTCGTCACTCAAATTATCGATATTATCAAGAATCAGGTTTGCTCTTGCAATAATTGTATATGCTCCGTGATACAAATTAGTAGGAACATTACTTGCGTTGATAGTCCAGTTGTGACCATCTCTGTTAGAACCTCTACCTTCCAGTGAAAGGATCAGGTTGTCAGCAAGTAAATCAGGAACAATAATAATGTCTCCTGCACTTCCTGAACCACTGTAAAGTCCACTCCCTTTTAGTCCGTTATATGCACCTCTAATTGCACTTTCGAACTCGTCCGGGTTATTAAAATAATCATCAACCATTGCATCGTTCGGGCTTGTCAATGTGATATCATCATCATTACAAGAAACAACAAACAGTGCCGCAAAGATTACTAATAAACTATACTTAAATATTTTCATAACTGTTATTTTTTAAAAGTTAACATTGATACCGATAGAAAATGTTCTTGTCTGCGGATAAGAGAATGCACTATAAGAACCGGATACATACTGAGCAGCACCAGGGGTAAAGTCTTCAGTTGAACCGTCACCTACTACAGGGTTACCTTTGTATTTAGTCCATACATGAAGGTTTTGTCCCTGAAGGAATACTCTTACGCCGTCGATTGGCAGATTTTCAAACAATTTAGAATTAAAAGTATAACCTAAAGTTAAGCTTCTAAATCTCAAATAATCACCTTTTTCAAGGAAATAATCGGTACCGAACTCCAGACCTGCTGAAGATGGCACAGGCAATACATCAGTATCACCAGGGTTCTGCCAGTAGTTACCGGCATCAACATCATGGTTATATGCCAAAGCTACAGGATCTAACAACCAGTACTTAGTCAGGTTTAAGATGTAGTTACCCATTGTATAGGTAAAGTCAGCAGCGATGTCAAATCCTTTGTATGAAGCTGTCATTCCAAAACCACCATAGATAGAAGGAAGTGGGCTCATATCAGTCATTACTGCATCATTTGGATCGAATACATTCGTAATATTACCATCGATGTCATAGTACAAAGCTTCCCCGTTGTCAGGGTTTACACCTGCATAACGAACAACTTTCCAAGTATATGGAGACCAGCCAACTTTGTGTGTCAAAGTTGCAGCACCAGAAAACTGAGGCACAGGGAACTCATCAATTCCGTTCAGGTCAGTAACCTTGTAGTCAAGATGAGTAAAGTTAGCAGAAAGTCCCATTTGGAATTCGCTTGTTCTTGGGAACAAATCGTAGCTCAATTCAACTTCATAACCTTTGTTTACGAACTCACCTGCGTTGATGGTCTCATAGTAACCACCCATTGTTGGGCTCAAGTTGTTATCAAAAAGGAAGTCAGTTTTGTAATCTTCAAAGTAGTCAAACTTACCTCTCAGTCTATGGCTGAATAATGAGAATTCAAGACCTAAGTTCATTTTTCTAACTTTTTCCCAGGTTGTGTTAACAAATCCAACATTGGTACTTGGATATACATATGGCTGACCATTGTACTGTCCTGTTGGCTGAACCATCAAGTGAAGGTTTCCGTAAGTACCAAGTACTCCGTCATCACCAAGCTCACCATAAGAACCTCTAAGTGATAATTTGTTAATCCATGAAGAACCAGCAAGGAAGTTTTCTCTTGCAAGATCCCAACCTGCTGAAGCACCCCAGAAGTTACCATATTGTTTACCCCATCCGGTCAATGATGAACCGTCTCTTCTGAAGTAAGCATCCAAGAAATATTTGTTGTCATAGTTATAGGTAAACATACCGATATAACCGAATCTTCTTGAAAGATATCTGTCAGACATTGATTCCTGAAGGATCAATGCTGCAAGTGAATGTACATTCTGGAAGTTGTTAGGGAAGCCCTGGCTGCTCAGGAATAGACGATAGTATTTGTCTTCTGAGTATTCGCTCGCTGCAGTTACCACCAAATTGTGGTTACCCCAACTGTTTGAGTAGGTTACCTCATTTCTCCAGTTGTAAATCAAGTTGTCAACACTGGTATCTCTCTTAGTTCCCGGAGGATCGATTGCAGGGTTAACCATTCCGTTAAGCAATGCTCTTGGCTGAAGGAAGTTTTCCAAAACTCTTCTGTCATAAGTAGCACCAAATGAAGTTCTCGCAGTTACATTTTTAAATACATCCATTTCAAGGAATGCAGAACCATATATTCTCAACATTCTTTCTTCACGGTCTGTATATTTCATCTCGTCAAGAGTAGGATAGTTCATTGTTCCTGAAGATACATTATAAACCGGATCACCGTATTGGTCATACATTAGGTTACCGTCAGCGTCGTAAGCATAAAGTGTTGCATAAGGCTTGTTCATAACAGCTGCAACAAACGGGCTCTGAGCATTTCTTCTGTCTCTAGGTCTGTCCTGAGTAGCATAAGATGCACTGATGTTGTATCCCATTCTCAACCAGTCTCTCAATTCGGTACGGTTACCCAATGATCCACTGATTCTTTCGAAACCTTTATACTCCTGAACAGTTCCTGAGTTAGAGTCATAACCCAAACTCATTGTAGTTGCACTCTTCTCACCTGAAGTCTGAACAGAGAAATACTGTGAAGTCAGGAAAGATCTTTTGTAGAATGCGTCTGACCATTTGTGGTCTAATGCAGCCAATTCCTCAATTTCTTCCGGAGTACGGGC
>CAYFWH010000044.1:16028-16487 GCA_964346785.1 uncultured Weeksellaceae bacterium
TACAGATACTACCAAATTCAGAAATAGCATTTTCATATTCAAGCAATTCTCTTGCATTCATTAGTTTGATGTTGCTCAAAGGCACCATGTTACCATATCCAAATCTTGATTTGAATGACATTTTAGTAACCCCTTTTCTTGGTGTTTTTGTCTTGATGATTACAACACCGTTTGCACCTCTTGCACCATAAACAGCTGTTTGAGAAGCTTCTTTCAAAATTTTAACCTCTTCAATATCGTTCGGGTTAATTGCGTTCACATCATCTTCATCCATGTAAGAACCGTCAACTACATACAATGGAGCTCTAAGACCTCCGTACAAGCTGATCGCTCCACGAACATTGATGTTTGCAACACCCCCCGGGTTACCACTCTGTGACACCGAGAATACACCCGAAGCCTTACCTTGTAACATCTCGTCAACTGACATCGACGGGTTCAGGTTCTCAAGCTTGTCAC
>CAYFWH010000045.1:0-10482 GCA_964346785.1 uncultured Weeksellaceae bacterium
GGTCAACAAAAACGGAAAAGTCGTAAAAGGTGAATATGAAAGCGAATTGATTCCTACGGAATTGGTCATTAACCGATATTTTCAAAAAGAACAAGAGGATATCCGCGATTTGGAAAGCCGGGTAGAAAATGCAGCTGCCGAAATGGAAACCTTAATCGAAGAACATTCAGGAGAAGAAGGTCTGCTTTCGGATGTGGTCAATGACAAAGGAAATATTACCAAAGGAGATTTAAACGCAAGACTGAAAGTCATTAAAGGAAAAACCGAAGATAAGGAGGAAGAAGCCCTGCTGTTGAACTATAAAAAACTGACTGAAGAAGAAGCCGATGCCAAAAAAGCAGTAAAAGCTGCCGAACAAAAGCTGAAAGAATTGGTCTTGAAAAAATACAACGAACTGACTACAGAGGAGATTATAACCTTGATTGTAGATGACAAATGGCTGCAAAACCTAAAAACCCGAATTGACAACGAAACCGATCAGGTGAGCCAGCGACTGAGCAACCGAATCAGTGAACTGACCGAACGCTATGAAACGACTTTGCCGGAATTGGAAAATGATGTGACTAATCTACAGGAGAAAGTGAATCAACATTTAAAATTAATGGGGATATGAGGAAGGTAGGTTTTAAGCAAACAGAAATTGGATTAATTCCGGAGGACTGGAATGTAAATTTAATTAAGGAAATTGGAGAAATTAGGGGAAGAGTCGGATGGAAAGGATATACAAAAAAAGATTTAGTTAATAATGGACCTTACACAATTGGAGCAAAACATATCAATAGTAATAACAAATTAGATTTAAGCGACCCTACTTTTATTTCTTATCAGAAATTCATTGAATCTCCTGAGATAATGGTAGAAAAGTTTGATTTATTAATTGTGCAAAGAGGAACAATAGGTAAACTTGTTATAATAGAAGAAGATATTGGAGAAGCAACCATTAATCCAAGTATGCTAATTTTGAGAACGAATAATTCAATACTTTCAAGATTTATTTACTATTTTTTTAATTCGAACAATGGACAAAAACAAATTTTTTTAGATACATCTTCTACTGGTGTACCTATGATTACTCAAAAACAAGTTCTGAACTTTCTAATCCCACTCCCACCCAAACCGGAACAAACCACCATTGCTCAGGTATTAAGCGACACCGATGCTTTGATAGACAGTTTAAAAGCTTTGATTGCCAAAAAACAAGCGATAAAACAAGGTGCGATGCAGGAGCTGCTGACCGGCAAAACCCGACTCAAAGACGAAAACGGAAAAACTTTTGAAGGAGAATGGGAAGAGAAGATGTTGGGGGAGGCATTAACTTACGAGCAACCACCGAAATATATTGTAAAATATGATATTTTAGAAGAAGGTACAACACCAGTTTTAACTGCTAATAAGTCCTTTATTTTAGGTTACACCAATGAAGAAATAGGTATTTATAAAAACCATCCGGTTATAATTTTTGATGATTTTACTACATTATCCAAATATGTAGATTTCGATTTCAAAATTAAATCATCTGCGATTAAAATATTAAAAGAAACATCCGGTTTTTCTTTAAAATATATTTATAATTTGATTCAAATTATAGACTTTCAAGTCGGTGAACATAAACGTCATTACATATCCGAATATCGACATCTTAAAGTTAAGATACCAAAGTTAAAAGAACAAACCGCCATTGCCCAGGTCTTAAGCGATATGGATGCGGAAATAGAATTATTGGAAGTTCGTTTACAAAAAACCGAACAGCTGAAACAAGGAATGATGCAGGAATTACTGACGGGAAGGACGAGGTTGGATTTGAGTCGGTTGGATTATCAAAGTGAGGATGAAGTTTGGGGAATGGCAGCGGAAGAGAGGGATGGATATAATAGGAAAAAATAACGCAACCTTAAAAAAGTATTGAAGGGACGGTTTTGATTCTCCTATCAATAGTTCTTTCTCAACCAACGGATTCTCAACGAGCGCAGTAGAAATTTTTTTTTTCATTCTTGAGAAAAATCACATTATTACTTCTAAAAATACGGAAATCAGAAATATGTTTTACTACTGGATTTGTCCAATCTATTACTTATTTCTAAAATATTGACCTAATTCAAAATGCCTTCTCACTAATTTAAAAAAAATCAACTACCTTATAAATTCCCTACAATTGACAAATTTCTCTTATTTTTGTTTTATGAATGTCCGAGTTGAAAATATAAACCGGGATTTGATTGAGTGGGCAATTCTCAGAGCGGGATTAGTTCCGGCAGATTTTTATGTTGATAATCCAAGTGTTGAGAAATGGGCTGAGGGTAAACTATACCCTACCGTAAAACAATTAGAAGACTTTACTAAAAAAGTTTATATGCCTTTTGGATATATGTTTCTCAATGAACCACCGTTGGAAGAGATGCCAATTCCTTTTTTCAGAAGTGGCACTGTAAACCCCAATGCTGAGTCTGTTTCTTTAAATGTCCGGCAGACGGTTCAGATGATGCTGGAGCGTCAAGATTGGTTAACTCAATATTTGGCTGAAACAGGCTATGAGGATTTAGAATATGTAGGGAAATATAATACGGATACTTCCTATACCACAATAGTAGAGGACATAAGAAAGACACTGGAGCTAAAACCCGACTGGGAAAAAAATTTCAGAACATGGGAGGAGGCTTTAATCGGGTTGACCAATAAAATAGAGGAAGCAGGTATCATTGTTGTTTTTAATGGTGTTGTCGGGAATAATACCTATCGAAAGCTTTCTGTTGATGAATGTCGCGGATTTGTTCTGATAGATAAAAAAGCACCTTTTCTTTTTGTGAATGCTGCTGATGCCAAAGCTGCTCAGATGTTTACTATTGCTCATGAATTGGCTCATATTTGGTTAGGCAAGACAGCTGGTTTTGATAATAAGAATCTTTTACCGGCAGATCATCCTGTAGAATTATTATGCGATCAAATCGCTGCAGAGCTTTTGGTTCCCGAAAAATATTTAAAAGAACAATGGGAGATAACTCAGGAATTCAGAATCCTGGCAAAATATTTTAAGGTGAGTCCCATCGTAATTGCCCGGAGAGCGATGGATTTTAATTTAATCACCAGAAAATCTTTTTTCAGTTTTTATAAAGAATACATGGAAAACTGGAAGAAGAAAAAAGAAGAAAAGGGCGACGGTGGTAATTTTTATGCCACAGCCCGAAAAAGAATCAGCCTGAGATTTGCATCTTTTGTTAACAATGCAGTCAGAGAAGGAAATTTGCTCTATCGGGATGCCTACCGGCTAACGACATTGAAAGGCAACACCTATGAAAAATTCATGAAAGAAAACCTTTATTAAAAATGAGCCTTTTTCTTGTTGATACCAACTTCTTTATTCAAGCTCACAGAGCCTATTATCCCATAGATATAGTTCCGAGTTTTTGGAAAAAAGTGAAAGAGCTGGCATATTCGGGTAAGATTAAGAGTATAGACAAGGTAAAAAAGGAAATTTTTGACGATGGAAGTCATCAGGATGCACTAAAAGAATGGTGTGAAGTCAATTTGCCGGAAGATTTCTTTATAGACTCTACACCTTATATTTCGAATTATGCAGCTATCGTAAATTGGGCAAACAGAAAAAGGAATCACTATAACCAAAATGCCATAGAAGAGTTTTTAGAGGCAGAACTCGCAGATCCATGGCTGGCTGCGGCTTCAATAAAAAAAGACATTGTCATTGTTACTTATGAAAAAAGTGAACCCAACCGAAAAAGCAAAATCAAAATTCCTGAAGTTTGTATGGATTTTGGAGTCAGATACATGAACACTATTGAAATGCTCAGAGAATTAAATGAAGAAATTTAGCATTCAATAGAGAAAGCTGATTTTAAACGAACCAAAATCCAATTCAAAAAATATTTACTAATTTTAAACTCAATTAAAACCAGGTTATGTCAAAAGTCGGCAGTTACGAGCGCAGTACTCAGGAAGAAGTCATTCAGTATTTTGAGATTGAGTTGAAATATGATTATCTCGGAAATTGGGAAGAGCGGGACGATAATCAGAATATCGAACAAGAGTTGCTCAAAGCTTTTTTGAAGAAACAGGGTTATGACGAAGATTTGATTCGTAAGGCTTATAACAAAATCACAAGAGTTGCTTTTTCTACCGGAGACAATTTGTACGACAGCAACCGTGAGCTATACAATTTGTTGCGTTATGGTGTGAAAGTCAGTCCGGATGTAGGAGAAAACCATGAAACCGTTTGGCTGATCGACTGGAAAAACCCGCTGAACAACCATTTTGCCATTGCGGAAGAAGTGAGTGTAACCGGGAAAGTGTACGACAAACGCCCGGACATTGTGATTTACATCAACGGAATAGCGGTCGGCATTCTTGAACTCAAACGGGGAACGGTGGCAATGGAGGAAGGCATCCGTCAGAATTTACTCAATCAGGGAGCTGATTTTATTCAATCCTTTTTTAATACGGCTCAGTTGGTGATGGCCGGAAATCGTACTCAGGGTTTGAGATACGGAACGATAGAAACACCTCAGAAATATTACCTGGAATGGAAAGAAAACAGTAACGAGGAGAATATTCTACTCAGACATCTCAGTCAGATTTGTGCGAAAGAGAGAATCATTGAACTGATACGGGATTTTGTGGTTTATGATGCCGGAATTAAAAAATTGGCCAGACACAATCAGTATTTTGGAATCAAGGCCGCACAGGAATTTATCCGAAGAAGAGAAGGCGGTATCATTTGGCACACCCAGGGAAGCGGAAAAAGTCTGACGATGGTTTGGTTAGCGAAGTGGATTCGTGAGAACACTGAAAATGCTCAGGTATTGCTAATTACAGACCGTGAAGAACTCGATGACCAAATTGAAAAAGTATTCAAAGGAGTAAATGAAGCCATTTACCGTACCAAAAGCGGAAGGGATTTATTGGATGTTTTAAATGCAAATGAGGAGTGGTTGATTGCTTCATTGGTGCATAAGTTTGGAAGCAGAGCAGAAGATGATTTGAGTGATTTCACAGAAGAAATCAGACGAAGCCTGACTAAAGATTTCAAAGCAAAAGGAAATATTTTTGTTTTTGTGGATGAATGTCACCGGACTCAATCCGGAAAACTTCACGATGCCATGAAGGAAATCCTACCCGATGCCTTATTTATTGGGTTTACCGGAACACCTTTACTCAAAAAAGATAAAAAGAAAAGTATAGAAGTTTTTGGAAAATATATCCACACTTATAAGTTTGACGAAGCGGTAAAAGACGGCGTTGTCCTGGATTTGAGATACGAAGTGCGCAGCATTGACCAGGAAGTTAAATCCTCCAAACAAATTGACGAATGGTTTGACCTCAAAACAGCCGGTTTGACAGATGTTGCCAAACAAAGACTGAAACAGCGATGGGCAACCATGCAAAAAGTATTGAGTTCGCAGGATAGACTGACACAGATTATAGCCGACATTATGATGGATTTTGAGCGAAAAGAAAGACTGAGCAACGGCACCGGAAATGCAATGCTGGTCGCAGGTAGTATCTATCAGGCTTGTCGGTATTATGATATTTTTCAGCAGAAAGGTTTTACCAAATGTGCGATTATCACTTCTTACGAACCCAATGCACAAAGTATCAAAGATGAAGTGACTGGCGAAGAAGGGATTACAGAAAAGTGGTATCAATACGAAACTTATCTCAAAATGGTCGGAGATAAACCCATAGATGAATTTGAAAGAGATGTCAAAAAGAAATTTATTGAGGAACCGGCAAAAATGAAATTGCTGATAGTTGTTGACAAGCTTTTGACCGGTTTTGATGCACCACCTGCGACTTATCTCTACATCGACAAGAAAATGCGGGATCACGGTCTTTTTCAGGCGATTTGCCGGGTTAACAGATTGGATGGCGATAGTAAGAAATACGGTTATATCATAGATTACAAAGATTTATTTAAAAGCCTGGAATCTTCCTATTATGATTTTACACAAGGTGCATTTGATGATTATGACAAGGAAGATATCGAGGGTTTGCTGAGCAATCGTTTGGACAAAGCCAAAGAAAGATTGGATGAAGCATTAGATAAAATAAAAGCGCTGTGTGAACCGGTACATCCGCAAACATTTGAAAAATTTAAGGTATTTTTCTGCGGAAACATTTTCAATCCCGATGATTTGAAAGCTACCGAAGATAAAAGAGTAAAACTTTATAAATATACGGTTTCCCTGATTCGGGCCTATGCCGATATTGCCAATGAAATGGCGGAATCCGGTTATTCTGACGCTGAAACAAAAACAATCAAAAACGATGTGGTGTTTTTCACTAATCTGAGAGATGAAATCGAAAAACACAGTGGTGATTATATTGATTTAAAGCAGTATGAACCTGCTATGCGTCATTTGATTGACACTTATATTCGAGCCGAAGAAACTGAAACCATATTGCCCGATCAGACGCTTTTGGAATTATTTGTTAAGGACCCGGATGAACTCAAAAAAAAGCTGCCCGACAGTCTGAGAAAAGAAGAATCTATGGCAGAAGCCATGACACATAATTTAAGGAAAACCATTATCGAGCAACGACCGACCAACCCGATGTATTTCGATAAAATGTCTCAAATATTGGAGCAGCTTGTCCAAGATTTAAAGAATGAGAACATTACCAAAAAAGAGTTTTTTGATAAACTTCGGGAACATGCCAATAAAGTCACCAATCTCAGTGCAAGGAAAAGTGATTATCCTGAAATAATTAATACACCTGGCAAACAAGCTTTGTATGATAATTTGGGACGAAACGAAATGTTGACAATCGCTGCCGATGAAGCCGTTGGATACAGTAAACAAGCTGATTTCAGAGGCAATAAACTGAAAGAACGCAAGATTAAAAATGCGCTGAGAAAAGTCTTACCGGAAGGAACTGACATCGACGCGATTTTTGATATCATCAAAGAACAATCTGAATATTAAAAAATGTTTTTGGAAGTTTCGGATTTGAGGATTGAAGTGGTTAAGAAAGATATTAAAAACATGCATCTTTCTGTCTATCCGCCCAATGGCAGGATACGGCTCGCTGCACCGCAAAGCATCGACAATGAAGCCATCCGTTTATTTGTGGTGGACAAACTCACCTGGATCAGACGACAGCAAAGAGAATTTCAAAAGCAAAGAAGAGAATCGGCGAAAGAATATGTTTCGGGTGAAAGCCATTATTTTGATGGAAGGAAATATTTGCTCAAAGTCATTGAAGGCTACGGCAAGCATGAACTAAAAATCAAAAATAAGACAAAACTTGAACTTTATATCCAATCGGGAACAACAATTGAGAACCGTAAAAAAGTCTTTGATGAATTTTACAGAAATCATCTGAAATCCATTCTGCCGGAAATGATAGCAGCCCGGGAAGAAACAACTAAAGAAAAAGTAGCAAGCTGGAATATCCGTGCGATGCATACCAAATGGGCATCCTGCAATATCGAAAAACGAAGTTTACTCTTCAATCTGGAATTAGCGAAAAAACCAAGACATTGCATCGATTATATTATCTTGCATGAAATCCTTCACTTAAAAGAACGACACCACAACGACAGATTCAGAGCGCTTTTAGACCACTATATGCCCAACTGGAGAAGTGTAAAAAGAGAATTGGATGAGTTGCCGGTGATTGTTCCGGTTTCGGAGTTGGGGGAAGTGACGGTTGATAATCTAGGAGAATAATATTACCTTTGTTTTAAGGTTACATTCTGGTTCAACCAAAATTTAATCAATTTCCATCCCTTTTATTAAACATGTAGAAGGTTTTGTATTTGAATTATAAATCATAATGATATGAAGAAGATTTCTTTTTTTATAGTTTCTCTCATTTTTTGCTTTTTAAAGTCGCAAGTTTCTTTTAATGAAATTGAAGTGTTCAATGATTTTAGTTATCAACCGCGCTTCATTAAAGGCTGTGTAGACATTAATGGCGATGGATTTCCCGAATTGTTTTTTTCAAGTTTCACCGAAACTTCCGGAGATTTTTTTTGGCTATTGAATGAATCGGGGGATTTTAAAAATTCACCGAGAATTAATCAAGGATCTTACTCCAACAAATTAATCAACCAACTATTTGATGTTAACAACGATGGTTTAGTTGATGTAATAGGAACCAATGGTTGGGCTCCGCCTAAATATTATTGGTTAGAAAATTTAGGAGATAACAATTTTTCTGAAAATTGGAGCCTTTTAATTAAAGATTCAAACATAGATTATTTCAGTACTGATTTATTTTACGATTATAATGACGATGGATATTATGATTATTTTGTTGCTACCAACAATGGAAAAGTATATAAACACACAAATCTTAACGGTAATGGATTTTCAAATCCGGAGTTAGTCTTCTCCACCGGTCACTCTTCTCGGGGCTTAATTAAGGAAATAAAATTTATCGACTTTAATAATGATGGGTTAAAAGATCTTTTGGTTAGATCCTCTTTAACCGATTTTAATGTATATCTAAACAACGGAGACGATTATTTTGAGCGTCGTATTCCAATTATACAGGGTGCAAGTGATATTTATGTTGATTCTTTTGATTTTGATGGCAACTCACTTGAGGATTTTATTTATTACGAAGCAAATTACTTAGCCATCCGATTTTTCTTTTATGACGATTTAAATGACGAATATTATCATGAAGATGTGGTGATTGACAACCCATTTACCCATATTTTTAATTACTCTAGGCTAATATCAAAATTGGATGATTTTAACCAGGATGGATTACCTGATATTTTTATCACAACAGGTCCCGAAGGGAACGAATACTCAAATCTCTATTACTATGAAAATATAGGAAATTCCGAATTTGCTGAAAAGGTTTTGATAAGAGATAATAATTATAAACTTAGTAAAATAATAATTGAGGATTTAAATTTTGATAATAAAAAAGATCTATTACTGATAACAGAATATGGAAATGAGTTTTCCAGAGTTATTCAATTATTGAATGAAAGTGAAAACAATTTTAAAACAGATGTTATCGAACAATATTTTAAAAGTTCGGATAATACATTTTTCTTCGATTATAATAATGATGGGAAAATTGACATTTTAAATGGAAGGAATAATTTGATGTGGTACGAAAATAAAGGAAATAACGAATGGGGTGGCAGAAGGTTTGTTAAAGATGTAAGTTCAGGTTTGAATGGAAGAAATTATAACTACCAATTATTAGACATTGACAACGATGGTTTGTTTGATGTTATTTCAAATATAACCGATGATGATTTTACGCAAGAACCGTTAGGAAATTATTTTTCTATATATAAGAACCTTGGAAATGAACAGTTTGAATTAATATATTACTTAGAAAATGAACCCGATAAATACTGGATTAATTATGCAATCTTTAACGATAACACAGATGATTATCCTGACATTTATTATTTTAATCCGGTTTGGGGAAATGGTAATGCCGGTTATTATTTAATAAAAAATAATAATGGTGAATTTGATCCACCAATAGAGTTGACCATTCTTCCGGAGGGGACACAGTTTGAGCAAGCAGGTATAGATTTTACATTGGCAGATCTTAATAATGACGGGCTTCCGGAAATTATTTTTTTTGAATTTGATATGAGCGGTTCAAGAATAGTTTATCTTGAAAATTTAGGTGAAAACACTTTTTATAAAAAAACTATATACAGTACTTCCGCCCCATGGGGGCATTACAAAATATATCCAATGGATTATGATTCCGATGGAGATATAGATGTTATTATAGCCAATAGATATTCTGAAGGAGAAATGATTTTATTTGAAAATAACGATATGTCTTTTAGTAAGAAAATTCTTGACGAATCCGCTGTGATTGATGACTTTATCTTGTTTGATGTCGATGGTGATGGATTACTGGATTTTCTTTCCATTGGATATGCCAAAAATGAGTATAAAAACAAAATTCATTTTTACAAGAATCTTGGAAATGATAATTATGAAAAATATCTGATAAATGAGTTTCATTCTGTATATAATTATTATGAAAAATCCGATAAAAGCAAACTTTATCTTTTTGATAAAGATTTAGATGGAAAACTTGATATCGTCGTTTCCTGTACGAATATCCAAAATACTATTCTGACCCTATATAATACTTCAACTTTAGAGGTAATTGATCAAAACGAGAGTTTAAATAAAACTGAAGTATTTCCAAATCCGTTCTCTGAAATTATAAATTGGAAACCAAGCCAATTGAAAAACTATTACAGTGTCAGGATTTTTGATTTAACCGGAAATAAGGTTTACGAAAATGAAATTAAAGATAATAATTTGAATTTGAGCTTCCTCGAGAAAGGAATTTATATTCTGAAAATTGATTCAGATTCATTTAAAATAATTAAGAAATAATAAAAAGCCCGCCTTCGCTTTTTTCGTTTCACTCAAAAAGCTTCGGCGGGCGATACCCTTGTTTATCTTATTACTCAAAAAGCTTCGGCGGGCGATACCCTTGTTTATCTTATTACTCAAAAAGCTT
>CAYFWH010000045.1:10582-15670 GCA_964346785.1 uncultured Weeksellaceae bacterium
CGGCGGGCGATACCCTTGTTTATCGTATTACTCAAAAAGCTTTAGCAAAACAATTCTGATAAAGGAAAAAAGAAAATAGAAAGTTAATAATTCTTCTAAAAAGAATTAGCGGATTCATCCGCCGTAGCCCGGCGAAGTGAGTTTTGATATGTATAGGAATTCATTTGAGAATGAAAAGCCCGCCTTCGCTTTTTTCGTTTTACTCAAAAAGCTTCGGCGGGCGAAGGCGGAGAGAGAGGAAAATGAACTAATATAAATTTAACATATCTCATTTTCATTAACTATACTGTTATATAGTATTTTACATATATTTGCATAAATAAATATATGTTGTTTTTATGATTAAATATGTAATTATTCACACCTAAATTCACACCTATGAATTTTACATTTAGATTGAAAGAACCCAGTGGAGATAATGAAACTCTGATTTACTTCCGTACTTATTTTGGTAATGAGAAACGAGAATTTATCTATTCAACCGGGGAAAAGATAAAACCAAGCGAGTGGGATTTTGAGAAATACCAGCCAAATAATTTGAATGGAAGAACAAAAACTGCAGAAAACCACAGAGCGATTTACAAACAATTAACCCGGTATTCTGATTTGTTTCAGGAAACGGTAAATCAATACAAAATCATTGGAGAAGATCTCACAATCAACAAAATTAAAGACCGGTTTAATGAGGAGTTTAAAAAGTCTTCTAACAGAAATGATTTTTTTGGTATTTATGATATTTTCCTGGAAGAAAGAAAAAATGATTTTACCGGAAATTCGATTTCAAAATCTACAGTTGATCGGTATATTTACAACAGAACCCTGTTATCTGAATTTCAGGAGTACTCCAAAATTAAGCTCAGCTTTGGAAGTTTTAATGACAAAGTTTATAATAAATTTCTAAAATTTTGCATTGAAACAAAAGAGCATTCTGCCAATACAGTTCATAGAAATGTTGGCTTACTCAAAACTTTCCTTTATTGGGCATTTAATAATAAATTTACTTACAACAGCGATTTTATTAAGTTTAAAAAACCCGCTAAATTCAGTACAGATGAAGTTGCTTTGAATCTTAATCAGGTCAGAGAAATCTATGAATTTGACTTAAGTAAAAATAAGAGATTGGAACGGGTCAGAGATTTATTTATTTTTGGCTGCACCACAGGTATGAGATTTGGCAACTACTCAAAAGTATCTAAAAGTGATATTCAGGGAGAATTTATTCGTGTAATTGATTTAAAGAGTAAAACAAAAAGCCTGTCAATTCCTTTGAATCCAATTTCTAGAGAAATTCTTGAAAAATATGACTATGAACTCCCGGTCATTACAAACCAAAAAATGAATGAATACATCAAAGAGGTTTTTCAGGAAATCGGCTTTGTTGATGAAATTAAGAAAACTATGAAATATGGAGATGAACTTGTGGAAATTAATTCAAAATACTATAAGAGAATCAGCTCACATACTGCAAGGAGGAGTTTTATTACGATTATGAAAAATCAAGGTGTACCGGACAAATTGATAATGAGTATCACCGGGCATAAAAGTTTGGCTGTTTTTAATAATTATTATAGGCCAAGCGAAGAGGACAAAGTAGATTATATGAATCATGTTTTTAAATAAGTATGGATACCAAGGAATTATATGGAAAGTGGTTACCCACCAATGAATTGGTAGGAGTATTTATTATGATTTCAAATAGACTGAAAGGTAAAAGGATTAAACAGCAACTCGATGAAAAAATTAAAAAATCTAAAGAAAAAGCTTTACAGATCGAATTGACCGAAAAGAAGAAGGATGAATTATTAATCCAATATCAGGATTTAAATAACTTTTTCTCACACCATTTCAAAAAGATAGATGATTCCCGAAGTTTCTCCTTAGATGAAAAAGTTGATTATTGTTTGGAGCAGTATAAAAAAGAATCTAAAAAATTGTTGAGTGCTGCAAATCTTATTATTCTTCAAGAAAACTTTCTGAACGGGGCCGAACAAACTTTGTTTTTGTATTCTGCACTAAATGGAAAAGTGAGTAGGGGAATAAGTATACAGGATATTATCGGCGTTGAAAAATCAAGAATTTTAATTAACTTTTTGAAGGATAAAAACTTCATTGACCAAAATAATAATCTGATTGTGGATAATAAATCAAGGTTTATTAGAATTCACCGCTTTTTGAAAGATATCAAGGTTATTAACTCGGATTTTAACGATAAAACCATTCTTGATGCAATGGAAAGAGAATATAATGCAAGTTTTGACCAGGGGACATTTTCAAAAGCAATTGGAGTAAAAATGACTGAATCTGAAGAAGCTATCTATAAAGAACTGGAAGAACTCATCAAATAAAATATGCAATTTTACGAAATTGACTAAAATTGCATTTAAGATTTGATATTCCCTTGAATTTTGGCTGCAAATCTTATAAATATGCAGTCAATAAATCCATTTCAATTGCTCTTCGAGAAATTAGAGCAGATTCAAGAAACTTTAACAGAAATTAAAAATGAACCGGACTTCGAATTAAAAAAGAAGTTCTATTCCATCAAGGAAACGGCTGAAATTCTTAAAATAGATTATCAGACGGTTAGATCTCATATCCTCAAAGGAAATATCAAATCAGAAAAAATCGGAAGATTCTACCGTATCAGTCATTTGGATTTGATGGATACATTGAAGGAAGTTAAATCACTAAAATACAAAAGATAAGGCATAGTTGGTGAAGCAACTATGCCTTTTGTGTTTCATAACCATCGGGTTATCAGGGCAAAAATACAAAATTTCTGGTCTGATGCCGATTAAATCTTATTAAATTATGAATATGCATCATGAATTATACAAACCGGAAAACTGTATTGATACGGTTTTCGATAATGTGCTGAAATATGTAAATAAAAGATACCTAATCAGGTTCAATGAAATATCACTGGAATATGAGATACAGTTGACAAATCAAAAAACCTGGGAAGTTTTAAATCTCAATTCATTATTCATTGAATTAAGTCAAGTAGGGATTAATATTCCGATAACTAAGCTTGAAATTTTGATTAAAAGTCATTTAATTGAAAAATATAACCCAATTCGGGAGTACTTTGAACAACTTGAACCCTGGGATGGAGTTGACCATATTTACAGGTTGGCTTCTTTTGTTAAAACTACAACAGATCAAGCATTCTATTATCATCTTGAAAAATGGCTGACCAGAGCCGTTTTATGTGCTTTGGAAAAGGGGAGGGTTAATAAACAATGCCTTGTCCTTACCAATACGATTCAAAATACCGGGAAATCAACTTTTTTAAGGTTTTTTATACCTGATGCTCTTGAAGATTATTACACCGAAAATATTTCTGTCGATAAAGATGGAAATATCGCACTTTGTAAAAATCTAATTGTCAATGCCGATGAACTTGCTATTCTGTCCAAATCCGATGTAAACGCATTGAAAGCTTTTATTTCAAAAAGTTCAGTGAATGTTAGGCTTCCGTATGGCCGTAAACCTGAACGGATGGAAAGGATTTGTTCTTTTCTGGGTTCAACCAATCGTGCAGACTTTTTAACCGATGCCACCGGAAATGTGCGTTGGCTGGTTTTTGAAGTTATGAAAATAGATTACGATTACTCAAAAGAAATAGATATTGATAAAGTTTGGGCACAGGCATATTTCAATGCGTACAAAAGACCAGATTTCAATCCTGAATTAAATGCAAGCGACATTGAAGAAAACGAAGAGAGAAACAAGAAATATATTCAATTGACAATGGAACAAGAAATCATTATGAAATATTTCGAAAAATCTGATGACATCATTGATTTTATGAATGCAACAGATATTATGATGAAAATATCTTCCGAAATAGGATTGAAAATGAATATCATAAATATTGGAAAAGCATTGACATCATTGCGGTTTAAACGGATCAAACATCCGCAAAAACAAATTTATGGTTATCTGATAAAATCAAATTTTTAATAATAACCTACCTAAGTTACCTACTTACCAAAGAGAAGAATATCAATAGTATAAAACAGGTAATTAAATTAAAAGTTACTGTTTCAAATTACCTGAATAGACAAGATGGATAAGCTGAGGTAAGAACTAAGTAGAATTTAACTAATTCAAAATCAATGTATAGGTAGGGAGGTGGATAAATTTTAAACTTTTTAATTATAAATATTATGAATTGCGAACAAGCCAATCAAATACCTATCCGAGAAGTCCTGGAAAGCTTTTCTCTTTTTCCGAGCAAAGAAAATCATAAGGCAGCTTTTTACTTCGCCATAGACAGAGAAGAAAAAACACCAAGTTTTCATGTGGACTTTGTGAAAAACAAAGCTTTTGATTTTGGGACCGGAAAAAAGTATGACAATGTTAATATCGTACAGGCGATTAAAAAATGTTCAGTTTCTGAAGCATTAGAATATCTGTCAGGATTTGATTTCACTTTTCAACAGCAAAATAATTTTTGCTCGGGAAAGAAAAAAGAGCCTTTGATTTTGGACGTCAAAGAAATTTCTAATCCTTCACTTTTAAATTACCTGAAAATAAGAAATGTATCCGACCAAAAACATTTACTCGATGAAATCCATTATGAAATCTTCGGAAAAAGATATTTTGGAATTGGATTTAAAAATGATTCCGACGGATGGGAAATCAGAAATTCCATTGGGAAGTTTTGCCTGGGGAAAAAAGACATCACCACCATCAGAAATGATAAAGATGTATTGAGAATCTTTGAAGGATTTTTTGATTATCTTTCTTTTGAAAAAATTAAAGAGTCTTTCCAAAAAATGCCTTCTGATTATCTGATTTTAAATTCGGTCAGTTTGGTTCACAGAACTGAAGAAATTATCAAAGATTATTCTGAAATCGGGCTTTATCTCGACAATGATAAAGCAGGTGATTTGGCGACTGAAAGGTTTAACAAAATTCACAACAATATCATCGACTGTCGGGATATGTATTCCAACTTTAAAGACTTGAACGAATTTATTATTCAGCTGCAAAAAATTGAAGAAGAAATTCAACCCAAAAGAGGGATAAGAAGATAACTAACAACTTAAAAATTATAAAAGATGAATTTAAAAACACTTA
>CAYFWH010000046.1:0-467 GCA_964346785.1 uncultured Weeksellaceae bacterium
TTAAATTAAATGCACCTAGTTTGTCATTTTTTGCCGCCATTCCAAAACCATAGCCGTCAGTTCTGACCTGACTGAACTCGAAATCGGTTTTCTGTTTGGAAGAAGTGAAATAAATGCTGTATAAATTATCTTTTTTGGCGAGCATATAACCCATTGTTTTTTCTCTGATAATTTCATCGCTCTCAGGTGGATAAATTAATTCTCCTTCACTACTGACCAGACCCAATTTCCCATTCTTTTCAACCACCATTTCAAAAGCAGGCGTACTGTTCAGGTGTCTGAAATCGTATTGTGAAAATTTTTGTTGCGGATTTTTGTTTTTCGTTATATTTTGGGCAATGCTGTCATATTCGAATGGAACAACAACTTTGTCAGTCACAAGTCCAAATTTACCAGCCGATTTAATAATGGCTGAAGTGAGATAGAAATTGGCGTATTCCACTTTTCCGGGAAGTTTCTTTTCGGAT
>CAYFWH010000046.1:486-3128 GCA_964346785.1 uncultured Weeksellaceae bacterium
AAGCATTGAATTTCCACCCAAAATCTTATCATATTTCGTTGACAACAAAGTTTTACCGTCATTTTGGAGCAAACCGTAGTTATTCTTTTTTTTGATTAAATAATTTTGATTCAACACACGAATGCTGTCGTATTCCAATTTTCCAATCAGTTCACCTTTTTTGTCGGCTATACCAAACAATCCGTTTTGTTCCACAATAAAACCGTTTCTACCCGAAGAAATTTTGTCATAAACCGCTTCTTGCCTGATTTTGTCCGGAAAAACAAAACCGTATTTTCCGTCTTGTTGATAATAGCCGGCTTGGTCGGGATTCCTGTCCGGTACCCGTTCGGCGGGACTGGTTTCCATACGCATTTCTTCTCTTGGAACTGGGACTTGTGCAAACGATATTGAAAATGCGAAAAGACAGCCGGCGATAAATAGATGTTTCATCAGATAGTGTTAGAATTAATAAACCCCAAAGATATGTAATTGAAAAACATCAAAATAGAAAGATTGGAACTCATCGGGTTTTTTAGTTTAATAAATTATAACCAATGTCGTCTGGCTATGGAAAGTAAATTTGAAATTAAGTTTTCTTTTTTGTGTATTTTTCCAAGTCTGGGGCTTTGGAAAAGTTTAATCAAAAAAGAACAGGGTTTAAGAAATTCTTGAACCCTGTTTTTAAATTTGAAATAATTGTATTTTCTAATGAATTCCCTTCATCGATTTATTCAGGAAAGGCGAAAGAATCAGCAAGCCAACCCCGGAGCCAATCATCAGCATGGTAATGAATGGATAAAGTTCAAAATCATATTTGGTCAGTATGTTTTCGAGCGTAGCTGCAAGATAGTTACCCAATGCAAAACTCGCCATCCAAACACCCATCATAATCGAAACAATTTTGTGTGGTGAGAGTTTAGTGACCATTGACAAACCAATCGGTGAAAGCATCAATTCGCCACAAGTTAAAAGCACATATACTACTACCAACCACATCGGACTTACAAGCGTTCCATCTTTGGCACTGTTGGCAGCCATTGTCATAATGTAGAATGCAAGTGCTCCGATAAACATCGCCATTGCAAATTTAATTGGCGTCCTCGGATTTAATTTTTTAGCTGCAAGTTTTATCCACAAAATCGAAAAAATAGGAGCAAGAGTTACAATCGCAATCGGGTTTACATTCTGAAACCAAGTTGTCGGGATTAAGAAACCTCCGACCATTCTGTCAGTATTTTCTTCTGCAAAAAGGTTGAATGTTCCTCCGGCTTGTTCAAATCCTGCCCAGAATACGATGTTAAAGAATGCAAGAATCAGAATTACAACTACTCTCGACCATTCAGTAGAGCCCGATGTTCCTTTAAAGATTGAAAGTCCGATAAATCCGGCACCTGCAATTCCGAAAACCCATATAACAATAGAATGAATCAAATCGCTTGTTGCACCCCAGAATGCCATGATTCCAAATACAATCGCAACATTCCCAAGTGTATAAAGCAATATATCCATCCAGTCTTTGCCGTTCAAATCTGTTCTTCCTTCTTTGTAGGCTTTGGGTGGCAGTCCTAATCCTTCCAGCGTATTTCTTTTGAAATGAAACCAAAGCACACCAAGTAACATACCTACACCGGCTGCAATGAATCCCCATGGCCAACCTACTTTCTCACCAAGTGTTCCGGCAACAAATGGTGACAGGAATGCACCGATATTAATCCCCATATAGAAAATGGTGAATCCACCGTCCTTGCGTGGGTCGTCATTGTCGTATAAATCACCTACGATGGTCGAAATATTGGGTTTGAAAAATCCATTTCCTAAAATCAATACGCCCAAACCAAGATAGAAAAAGTGTTTTCTTTCGTCCAATCCCTGCATGAAAAATTCGCTGGAACTCGCTGCCAGCATAAACTGACCGATAGCCATGGTGATACCACCGATGAGAATGGATTTTCGTTGACCCAGAATTTTGTCTGAAAACCAACCACCAAGAATCGGGGTCAAATATACCAGTGCCGTAAATATTCCGTAAACTGCAAGTGATTCGGTTCTGTCCAAACCAAAACCGCCGGTTACCAATTGTGCGGTTAAGAATAAAGTAAGAAGAGCCCGCATGCCGTAGTAGGAAAATCTTTCCCACATTTCGGTGAAAAACAGACTATAAAGACCTTTAGGGTGTCCTTCCGTCGGATGTTTTTTGTCAAACTCCTCTAATTGTGATGTTGTTTCGCTCATGTTTTTAATTAATTAATTGTCTAATGTACATTATTTTCTTTCATAATGGTGTTCAACCATTTCAAAATTGCAACTGCAAATAAAGTTGCAAGCATCAAAAGTAAAAAATTTACTAAAAAGAAATTGGATTTATTTTCATAACCATACCACATACTCGCCAGAACGCCCGATAATTTGTTGCCGATGGAAGTGGAAAGAAAGAATCCGCCCATCATTAAAGCGGTCAGTCGCGGCGGACTGAGTTTTGACACCAGTGATAATCCCATCGGACTCAGACAGAGTTCACCAAGTGTAATCACACCATAACAGGCAATCAGCCACCAAGCCGAAACTTTGAGAGCTCCGTTTTCACCGATATAGGCGGCTCCTACCATAACGAGACAGGATAAAGCCGAAATAAATAGACCGAGCGTAATTTTCCCCGCTGT
>CAYFWH010000046.1:3183-3396 GCA_964346785.1 uncultured Weeksellaceae bacterium
CCAGACTAAAAATGGTGTCAGTATAATTACCCATGCCGGATTGACCGACTGAAAAATTTCGGTATTGATTAAATAGGTCATACTGCCCTCGTCCGGTAATTTTTCAGGATTCATATTGGTGAAATACACATCTTTACCAATTTCTTTTACAATGTTTTCATCCGCATCTCTGACCACACTGACCTGGTCATCGCAAACCGGCACTTCGCTGTT
>CAYFWH010000046.1:3406-6152 GCA_964346785.1 uncultured Weeksellaceae bacterium
AATGTTGCCCAACGCGTCAAAGCTGTTCCGTTTTGTTTGAAAACCGACCACAACATAACACCAACCGCAAATACTGCAAGCAATGCTGCAATCGGTCTTTTGTCCACCTTGCTGGCTCTCACATAGAGTGAGATATAAAAAGAAACGACCGGAATACAGGCAAAAATAAAGGCATCGGTGCTGTCGCTTCCCAAAATATTTCCGGGTATCATCCAGCCGATAAATCCGGCAATAATCGCAGGTGCAAATACATAAAGCAATACTTTCCCAAGACCGATATCGCCTTCCTGTTTGGGTTTGATGACATTGGCTTCTTTGAAATGTTTTAGTCCGAATGAGAATACAATCAATCCGATAAACATTCCGATTCCTGCGGTGGCAAAAGCGGCTTCCCAACCGAATTTATTTCGCATAAAGGCCGCAATGATATTACAAACAAAGGCGCCGATATTGATTCCCATATAGAATATATTGTAACCGGAATCCTTAATATCCTTATATTCCTCAGTGGAATAGAGATTTCCGAGCAGAGTAGAAATATTGGGTTTAAACATTCCGTTTCCGACTATAATCAACCCGAGTGCTACATAAAAACTCGCCAATCCGGGCAGAGCCAAAGCCAGATAGCCCAATCCCATCAAGGTGCCTCCTATGTAAACCGACTTGACATATCCGAGCATCCGGTCGGCGAGAAACCCACCGAGAAAAGGTGTCAGATAGGTGAGTGCAATGAAAGTTCCGAAAATATCATCGGCATTGTGGTCGAGAAAACCCATTCCGCCACGATCCACATCTATCATATACAGCACAAAAATACCGAGCATCAGATAGTAACCGAAGCGTTCCCACATTTCGGTAAAAAATAAAAAATACAATCCCTTTGGGTGACTTCGCTTGATGGTGGTGTCGCTCATGTGTTTTGAATTTTAAAAATTATATGATTTTCAGAAACTCCAATTGGTCAAAAATAAACAAATTTTTGATGTTTCTGACTTTGTCTTAAATTTTAATAATTAGGGATGAGAAAGATTATGGTTGTCAAAGATAATTCCACAAAGAAAACAAATGGTAATTTTAAGTTTTACCAAATTAATTTTACCTCGTAAGCTGAAAACTGAATATCCTTAGAAATTAAATTAAGATTATTATGGCTTTTAATAGCCACGAATGCACGAATACGCTTTTAACTTTCTCATAGACTGAAAAATAAATTTCACTGCGCTACATAAAAATCAATTATTTCTTCCGGTCTGAAAATATTTTCAGCTTTTTCAGACTGAGTTGATTTTAGAAACAATACCGGAATAATTTCCCTTTCCTTGACAAATGGCAATCGCTCGGTCTTTCTGATTAATTTGTTAAGTAACTCATCTTCATTGATTTCCTTTTCATTCCATTTGCATTCTCCTACCAAAATATATTTTTTGTCGATGGACTCAGCTACCACATCCAATTCTATCTCAGTGTTTTTATCAACTTTTCCCCACCATCTTGAAGCCGGTTTAAACTGAATCTGATTAATATTTAAAAACGGTACAGCTTTCCTACATATCTCTTCCCAATGTGCAGAAACATAAATTGGCATTTTTTTGAGAATTAGGGATTTAACGACACTGCTTTTTTCGATTTCTATCAAAGAACGGTTAGGCACCACAAATGTGAAATAAAAATCTAAAAAAGGGTCGCTGATTTTATAAAAACTCTTTTTACTGTTTCTGACATTTTCTCCGAAGGGCATTTCTCTTTCGATATAGCCCAATTGAATCAATTTGTCTAATGGTGCCGAAAGATGTGTTGACGGTTTTTCGATCCGGCTCGCAATCTCGGATAGTCGTCTGCTTCCTGAAGCGATAATGGACAAAAGCGTAAAAGAATGTACGGTATCCCGCATGTCGTCCAAAAATAGATGTACGGGTTCGTTGTATAAAATTCCCTGCGATGTCAACACATGTCGGTTCAGTGCATCCCAAAGATTTTTTTCCTGTGCCCGTAATTCCCAATATCTCGGAATTCCACCCCAGATACTGTATTCTGTAATGGTTTCTCGGGCATTGGTTCCGATGGCTTGTTGCAGGTTTTTGGGCAGCATTGGTTTGATTTTCAGAATCTCATCAGCACGACCATACAATGGTGCCGAAGCATCCATCACCATTCCGTGCATCAATTGTTGGGAAGAACCGCATAAAATCAGATGATAATTTAATTCTTCTTTTTTGTCCCAAATCTTTTGCAGGGCTGAAGGCAGTTCAGTTGAATTCTTGACCAAATATGGAAATTCATCCATACAAATGATACTTCCTTTTTTGATTCTGTAATTCAGGTTTTCAAATAAAACTTCCCAATTCGGATAATTTACCAGATTAAAGCCGGGAATAATTCTGCCCAACTGTTCCGAAAACAACTCTATTTGACGAGCCATTTCAGATTGGTCAGCCATAAAATAGATGTCTTCTTCGGCCAACAATTCTCTGATTAGTCTCGACTTTCCGGATCGTCTTCTTCCATAAATAACAGAAAGTGTAGCTGTATCTGAAGAAGTGATATTTCTGAGCCTTTTTAATTCTAAAGTACGATTTACAAATTCCATTTCTATTAATTATGTTTTACAAAGATAATGTTTTTGAAACATAATAATTAAATATTTTGATAATAAACAAGATAGAATCAGTTTATTTTTTTGTAGAAATAATTAATTGTGTTTTAAGAGTTGAATCTCCACTATGTAAATCCTTACCTTTCAGAATAG
>CAYFWH010000046.1:6252-15221 GCA_964346785.1 uncultured Weeksellaceae bacterium
TCCTCTACAAATTCTCCAAAATATAATTCGTCATCAGTGTATAAAGCTGTAATCTCGTGGCACCGCCATAAATTCCGTGATTTTTGTCGGGATAAACCATCATATCGAATTGTTTATTGGCGGCAATCAGCGCGGCCGCGAGATCCATCGCATTTTGCACATGAACATTATCGTCTGCCGTTCCGTGAATTAACAGAAATTTATTTCTTTGGTCATTGAATTGCTCCGCATAAGTGATAGGAGAATTACTGTCATATCCGTTTGCATTCTCCTGTGGCGTGCGCATAAATCGTTCCGTATAAACCGTATCATAATATCTCCAATTGGTCACAGGAGCCACTGCAATCGCCATTTTCAGCACATCGCCACCTCTGAAAATAGCATTACTCGACATATAACCACCGTAGCTCCACCCCCAGATTCCGATTCTCGAAGCATCTACGAACGGCAATTTTCCGATTTCTTTTGCGGCATTGATTTGGTCTTCTACTTCATACTTCCCAAGATCGAGATAAGTTTGCTTTTTAAAAGCAACTCCTTTTCCACCCGTTCCGCGGCCATCGACACAAAATACAAGATAACCTTTTTGCGCCAGCATAAAATACCATTGGTCATTCATACTGTGCCAACTATTCAAAACCTGTTGTGAGCCGGGGCCGCTGTACTGATACATCAAAACAGGATATTTTTTGTTCGGGTCAAAATCTTTGGGTTTGATAATCCAGGCATTCAAATCGGTTCCGCCTACCTTGATGGTTGTAATTTCCTTGGTACCCAAACCATCTGCATTTAATCTCGCTGCCACTTCATCGTTGTTTTTGATAACCGCCAATTCCTGATTTTTCTTTCCGCTCTTTAGATAATAAGTATTCGCCTGTGTAACAGATGAGAACGGATTGATGAAATAGTCAAAACTCTTGCTGAATTGTGCCGAATTACTACCGTGCCGGTCGGTAAGCATCACCGGATTTTTGCCATCCAGGTTGATTTTATAAACCGATTTTTCGGTCGAAATTCTTTTGCCGTCAAAGGCATTGGACTGAAAATAAACCGTTTTATCTTTTGGATTGTAACCATAATAATTGGTCACTTCCCAATCTCCTTTCGTAACCTGATTGATTAATTTTCCCGAATTTGAATAGTAATAAATATGACGGTTGCCGTCTCTTTCCGATGTCCACAGGAAACTGTTGTCGTTTAGAAATTCAAGTGTAACATCATCTGTCTCAATCCATTTGTCATCTGTTTCGGTAAATAATTTATTGACTTTCTGATTCTTGATGTCCACAAAATTCACATCCACCTTATTTTGATGACGATTGGAAGTCAATACTGCCAAAGTATTTTTATCATTTGTGAACTTCACCTTAAATATATAATAATTCTGAACTGATGACAGATTAACGGTTGTCGTCTTATCCGAATTCAAATCATAAATTTTCAGACTGACTTCAGAATTATTTTCACCCGCTTTTGGGTACTTAAACCGCATCTCATAAGGATACAGATTATTTTCATAAATCGGAATAAAAAATTCGGGTACTTTGGTTTCATCAAACCGAACAAATGCAATTGCTGAACCATCCGCATTCCAGTCATAATGTCTTACAAATCCAAATTCTTCTTCATAAACCCAATCGCAAATCCCGTTGATGATTTCATTTTTCTTTCCGTCATTGGTTACCTGTGTAACTTTTCCAGAAGCAATCTCCTGAAAATAAATATTGTTTTCGAACACAAAGGCTACTTTGGAAGCATCCGGTGAAAACGATGGTTCTTGAATTGGTTTCCCGTCATAAATCAATTTTGTTGATTTGGTTTGGGTATCATAAACCTGCCATTTTGCAAAAAATGAATGTCTGTATATCGGCTGACTGTCCGTGGCAAGTAGAATATACCTTTCATCTGAACTAAAGCTGTAATCATCATAATTACCATTGACAATCAATTCTTTTGAATCCTTTTTATCAATAAAAGACGCATAAGAATATTTATAGATTCCGTCTCTTTCCTGGGTGCTGTAATGTTGGCCGTCATTCAATGAATTGATGCCGGACAAGCCTCTGGCAAAATATTTCCCGCCCCATATATTTTCCAAAGTAATTTGCTGTGCGCTGACCGTCAAACCAAACGCCAGCGATAAAAGAAATATCAGTTTTTTCATCTGTGTAGAATTGTAAGAATTCAAAGATAGAAAAATTGTACGGAAGTGGAGTTTTTTGTTTTTTCATGGATTTAGATTAAATCCGGATGATGTTAATACATTAGAAAAACAAAAATCAATGAACTTTTCCAAAGTTCGAAACTTTGGAAAAGTTTCATTAAATTGAATTAATTTATAAACCACTCCAAATATTTCTCAATCTGAGAAGTCAAAAAATAAGGAAGATTCAATAATTTATAAGTTTTTCCTTCAATGGTCGTGACACTTGTAATTTCTAATTTTCCGGCATAGATTCTAACAGCTTTGTCATGTGGCGCCTTGTTCATAAACTGGTGGAGAGAACGCAATTTTCCTTCTTTTCCGGATTTTACTTCCACCGGAATTAATTTTCCGTCGAACGGAATAATAAAATCAATTTCTGCATCAGAAGTTTTTTTCTCTCTTGTCCAAAAATAGAGTGTACTCAGTGCTTTGTATTGATGGGCCAAAATTTCCTGACCTGTCAAATGCTCTATCATGGTGCCCTGATAAACTTCTTCCAAATCACTGGTGCCGATAATTTCTTTTTGAATTTTTAGCATATAATTCATCAAACCGGTGTCAAAAGCCTGCAATCTTGGTGATTTTCTTAAATTGGGTAAAGCCGGAAGCTTTGTGGAAGTAAGCGGATAAATCAATGAGAAAAGCATTGTTTTTTCGAGTGTTCTCAATGCTTCGCCCATTTCTCTGGAACCATAATTGGATTTGCCGAATCCCTGAAATTTAATTCGTTTTCCTGCTTCAAGAAACCCTGCCCGAATGGCGTGTCGAAGAATATGAACCTGATTTCCGGTGGCATATTTCTCTACATCATCCATATAGGTGGCAAGCAGCCCGTCATACAACGGAGAAAGTGCGGTTAAATCTTTGGTCTTTGAGTAAGCAGAAACTATTTCCGGCATTCCGCCGATAAGTGCATAAGTATGAAATAACCGCATTAGTTTATCATGTGCAAAAGCATTTAACGGAATGTTTTTTAATTGTTCGAGTGCCGCTTTCTCACCCAAGGCATCAAGAAATTCACGAAAAGAAACCGGTCGGACAACTAAAAATTCGACCCGTCCAACAGGAAATGAAATTTGTTGATCAAAAATCGTTTCCAATAGAGAACCCGCAGCGATAACCCTTAAATCCGGTATTTCTTCATAGAAAAAACGAAGAATATTTAAAGCTTCCGGAACTTCCTGAATCTCGTCAATAAAAACCAGGGTTTCTTTGAGTTTGTCGTATCGTTCATTTTTTAGAAAAAAAAGCGACTGCGCCAAGGTTTCGATATCAGTGAAATTCAAGAAAGATTCCCGGTCTGCCGGAAGTTCAAGGTTCAGATAAATATATTGCGAAAATTCCTCAGCAAACATATTGATTACGGTCGTCTTTCCTACCTGACGAGCGCCTCTGATAACCAATGGCTTGCGATTCCTTTTCTTTGACCATTTTCTAAGCTCTGTAATGACCTCTCGTTTCATAATTACACAAAGTTAGGGCAATTTGCATTCTAATTTGTCACAAAGTTAGGGTAAATCTCATAAATATTGTATAAAGTTAGGGCAATTATCACATAAAAATGACACAGAGTTAGGGCAACTCTCAAAGAAATATGACACAGAGTTAGGGCAATTCTCAAAGAAATATGACACAAAGTTAGGGTAATCTGCTTCAAAAGATCGCTCAGAGTAGGGGCAATTCAGATAAAAATAAATTTTGTAACAACTTTATTCCGCAAGAAATCAATTGCATTTCGTTTGTTTCGGCAAAAAAGATTTTATCATTCTTTCTCTAATTCTTTTTGCCTAAGTTTTTCTCTGTGTACATCGCCCGGGCTTCCAAACAGATAAAAAAGTTTTTTACGAATTCCTTTCGCATTCTTTACATCGATGCAGATATCCCTGAATTCGTGGAAATTCAAGTAAATCGGATTCATGCTTCTGTCAATTTTTTTGGTCAGTCCGTAAGTAGGTCTATCGGTTTCGGGCTGGTAAGTGTTGAAAAGCTTGTCCCAGAAAATAAAAATTGCAGAAAAGTTTTTATCGATATACATTTCTTCTGATCCGTGGTGAACCCGGTGATTGGATGGCGTTACAAATACTTTTTCTATCCAGGGATGAAGTTTAGGGATGTGTTCGGTATGTTGCCAAAACTGAAATAATACCGAAATCTGATTGGCGATAAAGAATATAACCGGATGAAATCCAACGAAAGCAAGCGGGATAAAGAATAAAATTTTAAAATGTTGTATCCAACTGAGTCGGAATGAAACGGTCAGGTTATAGGTTTCGGCTGAATGATGAACAATGTGCGTGGACCAGAAAAACCGGTTGAAATGAGAAATTCTGTGCGACCAGTAACTGCAAAAATCAAACAGTAATATACACGGAATCAATGTCCACCAGTTCATTTCCATTCGCCAAGGAATCCAATTGTAAATTAAAACACTACCGGTAATCAATGCCGCTTTGAATAACAAATTAATTCCGACATTTCCGAGCCCTACAAATAAGGAACCTAAGGCTTCGGTGGTATTGTAACTCTCTTTTTCGTGTTTCCAGGAGTACCAAATTTCGAGAATAGTTAAAACTGCCATGACTGGAATGGCATAAATAATTAGGTTGGCAGAGTCTTTTGAGAGTGATTCTACACTCGAAAGATTAATTTTTTCTGCGCCAAAAAGTTTGTTGAACGGGGCAAACATCGTTCGAAAGGTATGAATTTAAAATTTATATTATTAGAAATTGGGCCAATTTCTGTTGTAACAAAAAAAAAGCCGTCCTTTTGGAACGGCCTTTTTATCAATTCTTGTTAGGGAATTATTCGCCAACAGCTTCTTCAACAGCTTCTTGTGCGTCCTGAGCAGCACCTTCAACTGCTTCCTGAGCTTCGTCGATAGCATCATTAGCCTGATCGATAGCTTCGTTTGCAGTTTCTTCAGTAGCTTCCTGGATGTTTTCAGCAGCGTCAGTTGCATCGTCAGCAGCAGCTTCAATGTTGTCAGCAGCGTCAGTTTTAGCATCACATGAAATGTTAGCGAATGAAAGACCAGCGATGAAAGCCAGTGCGATTCCTTTTACAAATACTTTTTTCATAATTAAAAATTTTTAATGGTTTTTATTTGTGACAAATGTATATTAGCTTTGCTCTCAGACTACAGAAAAATGATTGTAATCATCTTGTA
Organism: uncultured Weeksellaceae bacterium; assembly: GCA_964346785.1. Classification (GTDB taxonomy): domain Bacteria; phylum Bacteroidota; class Bacteroidia; order Flavobacteriales; family Weeksellaceae; genus Moheibacter. Next base: position 11,625 of record CAYFWH010000046.1, read on the forward strand.
AAATAATTTACAATTTACAAAAACCAGTAAGTCAGCGAAATACGAATTAAAATTTGAACAAATTTTCTGAAATAGAATTATTTAATTTACTCAAAAATGAAATTTCTCAACGATTTTTTGAGTCAAATTCAGCTTCTTCACCCGAAATTTCTGAGTGGAAAGGTCAGGATATTGTAACTTTTCAGGAAGATTTGTTTGAAAAAACAAAATCTACTGTAAGTGAAAAATGGTTTTATACTCATTTCAAAAAAAATGAGCTTGAAAAACTACCGAGAATTGATATGCTGAATATTTTGTCAGAATATGCCGGCTATACCGGTTGGTCTGATTTTGCTGCTCACCATAATAAAAAAGAAAAATCAATAGGGGAGACTGTTGAATATGTTTCAGAAAAGATTGAAGAACAGGTAGATAATTCTGTGAAGCATGAAAATAATCAACCGCAAAAAAATAGAAAAAGTTTTTGGCTGGTAATTGTTCTTTCTATTTTGGGGCTATTGATTTTATCGGTAATTAGTTATTTTGCATTTTTCTATCAACCAACATCTGAGTTCTGTTCTCTTGATGCAGACAGAACTACATCTATAACTAAGCCGATAGAGATAACTGGGGCGAGAAAAGATTTTACGCCATTGGAAATGCTCACAGAGAAGGGCTGTGTTGAATTTTCATCGAAAGAAGACACACTTCTTATGACCATTAAATCAACCTATTATAAACAGGACACTTTTAGAATTGACCTTAGATTGTACCAGGGAAGGGAGACCATCCGATTACAACCGGACGATTATAAAGTTATGCTGCGACACTATTCCAAATCTTCGCAAAGCGTCAAAGAGCGTATAAAAATGCTCGATCAGATGATTGCAGGTGATGCTCTGATTTATCAGGTGTATGACAATGAGTTTTTTGGTGTCGAAGTATTGAGCAAGAAGCAGTACATTAATTTAATGTCACTACCTACTACCTCGTTGAAAAACTTCAACCTCATTGAGGCTGAGAGGAATAAAAACGGAAAGATTATAAAAATTAAATTTAAAATTTCATCAGATGAAGATTAAGTCTCTTATTATTTTATTTTTGGGACTGATTCTTTTTTGGTCCTGTAAGCAAGAGCCTGTATATAAAGGAAAACATGATCCGGAAGTCATTAAAACTTACCGGAACAGTTCAACTCCTGTTTATAAAATGGACTCTTTGGCATCGGTTAATTTTATTACTAAACAAAAACTGACAGAACTTTATGAGTTGGTCTCACTTTATTCAGTCAATCAGAATGACAGTGTGATGAGGGAAATTCTTTTTCCGCAAATCAAAAGCTATTTTCATGAAGGTGATTCCCTGACAGTCGCTGATATGCTGAATGAAATGGATTCGCTTGATGTAAATTACACCGAAATCAGAGGACTTGACCTTACCAAAAAAGATTCTTTGATTCCTGATTCGGTGCGAACAGTGAATTACTGGGTTAGATATTATTCGAAAGATAAGAAGTTAATTGATTCATTACCAAAATCAGCAAAGTATATTCTGAAAAAAGAACCCAAAAAGTTCAAACATGAGTTTATTTTCTATTTTGAGGAATTATCAGCTTTTCAGGAACCAAAAGACACAATTTCATCGGGCGTAACACAGTAATCCAAAGGGATATCGGTGTCTTCAATGCCCTGAATCCGAAAAACCGGCTCAAAGAAATTTAAACCGATCTTCAGACAACTACCGTTCAATTTTGACAGAAAGCGGTCGTAAAACCCGCCACCGTAACCAATCCTGTTGCCGCTTTGGTCACAAACCAGTAAGGGTACAAATACCACATCAATCAATCCTGAATCTATTAAATCACAAGACTTTGGTTCGGGTACTCCAAATCTTGCCACAACCCATTCGGTTTGCCGGTTGATTTTACAACTCAACAGTTCTGAATCTCTCATTTTTGGAACAACTACAACCTTATGATGATCCAATAAATAATCTATCAGCGGACGGGTATTGATTTCATTTTTTTCTTCGATTGGTACAAAACTATGAAAAACAGCCTTTTGCCAAATTTCCATCTTTTTAAGATTTTCAAAAATCTTTGAACTCAAATCTCTTGACTGTTCAACCGTAATCTGTTGTCTTTTGGCTTTGTACAGTTCTCTGTATTCAGATTTTTTCATATTTTTTTTACTGAGATAATTTTTACGGGACAAGCTGCCGCAGCTCTTTCCGCTTCTTCAAAGATTTGGTCATCAGGGTCTTTTAAAGTGTAAAACCCTTTTTTCTCAACAGACTTGAGCAAAACAGACTTTCCGTCTTTCTTGGACATTCTGAATTTTTCGGGTGCGAGTTCTGCACAATAATTACAACCGATACATTTATTTCTTTGAAGCGTTATAATGACCATAAACCAATTCTAAAATTAAACAGTTGCATACTCGGTTTTGACCAATTTATACAATTTGTCTGATGGTCTGATTCTGAACCCAACCGGTATCGTTATTTCATCCCCTTTGGTTGCTGATTCAGCATTTTCATTATTGACCCTCATAGTATCGACATCCATTTCCTTTGCTCCGGTAGTGGGACCGGTTACCAGAATTTTATCGCCAACTTTCAGATCATAGGCTTCAATTACAAATTGTCCAATATTTGATTTCGGAAAGAAATGTTTTCCTTTTCCGATGTAAATCTTCTTTTGAGTAGCCATCGAACCGTTGGCCGGAGACCATTCACCCAGTTTTTGACCCAAATAATAACCACTCCAAAAACCTCTGTTATAAACGGTTTGCAACAATGTCATCCAATAATCGGACTTTTCTTTTGAATAAGTTCCGTCGTAAATAGAATCTATTGCTTCACGATAACAACGAATGACTGTTGCCACATATTCGGGAGCGCGACCACGGCCTTCAATTTTTAAAACCCGGATACCGGCATCCACAATCTCATCCATAAAATCAATCGTACACAAATCTTTTGGTGACATCATATATTCGTTGTCGAGTTCGATTTCAAAACCGGATTCCTGGTCGATTACAGTATATTTTTTCCTGCAATTCTGTTTACACGCACCACGATTGGCCGATGAATTATGTGAATGCAGACTCAGGTAACATTTGCCCGAAACAGCCATACACAGCGCACCATGACCAAATATTTCGATTTCAACCAGATTTCCTGATGGACCCCTGACTTCCTCTTTTTCAATCTGTTCTGTGATTTTCTTCACCTGACTCAAACTCAACTCACGGCTAAGCACCATGGTATCGGCAAACATCGAATAGAATTTCACAGTTTCTATATTGGTGACATTGATTTGTGTCGAAATATGCACTTCCATTCCCACCTGACGGGCATAGGCTATCACTGCCTGATCCATTGCAATAATTGCAGTAATATTAGCTTCTTTAGCCTTGTTAATCAGCATTTTGATCAATGACAAATCATGGTCATAAATAATGGTGTTTAGTGTAAGATAGGTTCTTACGCCCAAATTGGAACATCTTTTTGAAATTTCGGGTAAATCATCCATTGTAAAATTAATCGAAGCCCGCGCCCTCATATTGAGGTGTTCCCCGCCAAAATAAACCGAATCTGCTCCGTTGTCGAGTGCAG
>CAYFWH010000047.1:0-14638 GCA_964346785.1 uncultured Weeksellaceae bacterium
TGCTGATCGCGGACATTCCAACGATCCTTCGTTGCAGGAACTACCTCATCCGATTACAAGAACCTCATGGGATAATTTTATTACCTTAAATCCGCTTGATGCCCCCGGTTTCAACATTAAAACCTCCGAAAATGCGAATGTCAAAAATGGACGGATGCAGTTCAACGGTGATTATGTTAGCATCAGTGCCAACGGACAAACTTTAGAAAAAGTTCCGGTATTTATTCAGCCGGGCCAGGCACTTGGAACAATCGGTATGGCTTTGGGTTATGGACGAAGCAGAACCGGTAAAGTAGGTGATGGTGTCGGAGTTAATGCTTATCCGCTTTATGCAAACGGAAGCTTGTTTGCTGACAATGTAAAAATTGAAAGAACGCATGTAGGCGAAAAACATGAATTTGCCTGTATGCAGATGCAGAATACTTTGATGGGTCGATACGAAATTGCCCGTCAGGCTACTCTTGATCAATATTTGAATGAAGATCCTGATGAGTGGAATAAGCCTTCGGTTATGCCAACTTGGAGAGGAAAATCTCCTGAAAAAGAAGTTGACATCTGGCGTTCATTTGACCGTTCTGTAGGGCCGCACTTCAATATGTCTATCGACATGAATGCATGTACCGGTTGTGGTGCTTGTATCGTGGCGTGTCAGGTAGAAAACAATATTCCGGTAGTCGGAAAAGATGAAATGAGAAAATCAAGGGATATGTACTGGTTGAGAATCGACCGTTATTATTCCGATGTTACCAATAATGTAAGAACACAAAAAGTTGCACTTGAAGGGAAAGTGGCATTGCCTGAGCATCTTCAAAATGATGAAGCTGCATTGGCTGCGGCAGAATCAATGACCGAAGGTGAACAGTATAAATTGCTGATCAAACCGGCAGCTGAAAACCCTGATGTGATTTTTATGCCGATGTTGTGTCAGCATTGTAACCACGCTCCTTGTGAAACAGTTTGTCCGGTTGCGGCAACTTCACACGGTCGTCAGGGGCAAAACATGATGGCATATAACCGTTGTGTGGGTACCCGTTACTGTGCAAACAACTGTCCTTACAAAGTGAGAAGATTTAACTGGTTTAATTACGCATTGAACGATAAGTTTGATTACCACATGAATGATGATTTGGGTCGTATGGTTCTGAATCCTGATGTGGTGGTAAGAACCAGAGGTGTGATGGAGAAATGTTCGTTCTGTATTCAAAATACTCAGTCTGCAATTATGAAAGCCAAGAAAGATGACAGAAGAGTAACAGATGAGGAATTTCAGGATTCAGTTGCCTGTGCAAGTGCTTGTCCGACAGGTGCTATTACATTCGGAGATATCAATGATAGCAACAGTGAGGTTAAGAAACTTAGTGCGGACAAGAGAGTTTATCGTGCACTGGAAGAAGTCGGCACGAAACCGAACATATTCTATCATGTGAAAATCAAGAATAAAGAGCAGGCTTAAGTTTAATAGAAATTAGTATAGTATAATATGTCACATTACGAATCACCGGTTAGAGACCCTTTGATTATAGGAAATAAATCCTATCATGACATTTCAGTAGATATCGCCTATCCGATTGAGCACAAATCAGGGAAATTATGGTGGACTGCATTTAGTATTGCATTGGTCACTTTTCTCTTTGGTCTGGGCTGTATTTCCTACACCGTAGGAACGGGTATCGGAGTTTGGGGGTTGAACCGAAGCATTGGCTGGGCCTGGGATATTACCAACTTTGTTTGGTGGATTGGTATCGGTCATGCGGGTACACTTATTTCGGCAGTATTGCTTTTGTTCCGTCAGAAATGGAGAATGGCGGTTAACCGTTCGGCAGAAGCAATGACCATCTTTGCTGTTGTACAGGCAGCGATTTTCCCTGTTATCCACATGGGTCGTCCGTGGTTGGCTTATTGGGTTTTCCCAATTCCAAACCAGTTCGGATCATTCTGGATTAACTTTAACTCTGCACTGCTTTGGGATGTATTTGCAATTTCGACTTACTTCTCAGTATCGGTAGTATTCTGGTACATGGGGTTGATTCCGGATTTTGCAATGATTAGAGACAGAGCCAAAAAACCATTCTCAAAGAAAATGTATACTTTCATGAGTATGGGCTGGGGTGGAAAAGCAAAACACTGGCAGAGACTTGAAGAACTTGAGTTGGTTTTGGCAGGTTTGGCAACACCACTTGTATTCTCGGTTCACACCATCGTATCATTTGACTTTGCTACTTCGGTGATTAAGGGATGGCACTCAACAGTTTATCCGCCGTATTTCGTTGCCGGAGCTATCTTCTCGGGATTTGCGATGGTGCAAACACTTTTGAGTGTGATGCGTAAGGTGATGCATATGGAGGATTATATCACAAGAGGACATATTGAGGTTATGAACAAAGTAATTCTGGTTACCGGTGGTATGGTGGCTGTAGCTTATGCTTCTGAATTCTTTGTCGGCTGGTATTCAGGAAGCCGTTATGAGGACTTCACCTATTTTTCGCCGGGAGCAGCAGTAGGACCTTACTGGTGGGCATTCTGGGCACTGATTACCTGTAACATTCTTGTGCCTTCACTATTGTGGTTTAGAAAAATCAGAAGAAGTTTCTTCTGGACATTTATCATATCGCTGGTTGTAAACACCGGAATGTGGTTTGAAAGATTCGATATTATTGTTGTTAACCTGGCAAGAGACTATTTGCCCGGAGGATGGACGATGTTCATGCCAACCATTATCGATGTAGGTATATTTGTAGGTACAATTGGTTTCTTCTTTGTTTTATTCCTGCTTTATGCAAGAAGCTTCCCTGTAATTTCACAGGCAACACTGAAAGCAATTTTGAAATCATCCGGAGAAAATTATAAAAAACATCATACAGAAGACGATCATCATGAGCACTAAAACGATATATGGCCTTTATGGCGACGATGACGATTTGCTGAAAGCAATCAAGTCTTTCAACAAAGAAGGCATTGCAATTAAGGAAGTTTATACACCGTTTCCGGTTCACGGTCTGGATACAGCACTGGGACTGAAAAAAACCAGAATTTCAGATCTTGCATTCTTTTATGGAGTGTACGGAGTAACTCTGGCAGGTGTAATGATGTGGTACATGATGAATCATGACTGGCCACAAGATATTGGTGGTAAACCGGCTTTTACATGGTTTGAAAACCTGCCGGCATTTATTCCGATTATGTTTGAGTTGACTGTTTTCTGTGCAGCCCACCTGATGGTACTTACTTATTTGTTGAGAAATAAAATGTTTCCGGGTGCTCAACCACAGAATCCGGATCCGAGAACAACTGACGATAAATTTCTGATGGAAATTGAATCTTCTGATGTTGATAAGGTAAAAGAAGCTTTTATCAATACAGGAGCTGAAGAAGTAACAGTTAAAGATTTAACCCCGGTTCAATAAGATTGTAAAATGAGAAAAGGAATAATATTTTTTGGAGTAATCGGACTGGCTGTCATTATAAGCTCTTGCTCAGGTACTAAAAAGGATCCGAGCCTGGTATTTATGCCCGACATGTACTACCCGGTAGCATATGATCCTTATATGGAGGCAGATTTTGAATACTGGCCGGTGAGAGAATATGACGGTTCAGAAGTTAAACTCTATGAACAGCACAAAAATATGACTGCTTTATGGCCTGCTGACGGAACTGTACCTCAGACAGACGGAGAGCATATCATGCCGTGGGAGCTTAAAAACACAATGAACGATTACAATAAATCGAAAGAAATAAAAACATCCCCTCTTGATCAGGCTAACAAAGAAGCTAATCTTGAAATGGGAAAAAAATTGTACCATCAGACTTGTGCAGTTTGCCACGGAGATAATGGAGACGGTCAGGGTTCTATCGTAAAAAGTGGCGCTTACTCAGGTGTTCCGACTTTTGGCGAACGAGATATTACTATCGGATCAGTTTATCATGTGATCATGTATGGAAGAAACGCAATGGGGCCTTATTCACCTCAGTTAAATCAGGTGGACAGATGGAGAGTTGCTGAATATGTAATGAGTTTGAAAGGTGTTGATACTTCTGCAACTGCAGATGAAACACCAAATGCTGAAACTGAAAATTAAAATTAATAAAGGAAATTTAGATTATGCAATATAGTTTCTCACCCAAGTTGAAAATGGCATCCTTTGTACTGATAATCTTAGGTGCAATTCTCTATGGTGTCGGGTTTTTTATGAATTCACAAGATCAGGCCGACCCGGAATATATACAAAATATGGTTGACAGCCGACCTGATATGTTTTTTGGTGAATACCAAAGTGCAGAATATCAGGCATTGAACCAAACACACCTGAAAGGAGAGGAAAATCCGCAGTGGCATACCTGGGAACACCATGTTCAGAACAGACCATGGGCAGCATTTCTGACAGCAGCTTATTTTGCTTTTGGACTTGCGGGAGCAGCCCTGTTCTTCCTTTGTGTTCAATTTGCAGCCAACGCAGGATGGCCAATCGTAGTAACCAGAGTTATGGAGGGTATCGCTTCATTTATTCCATACGGTGGAATTATGATTCTGATAGTGGTTTTTGCTGCAGCATTTGGCGGTAATCATCTATATCACTGGATGGAACCTTCACTGATAGACCCGGCCAGTGAACATTATGATGTATATATTGCTTCAAAATCCAAAATTTGGCTCAATGTGCCCGGTTGGATTGCAAGAAGTGTTTTCTATGTGATACTGTGGTCTGCATTTCTTTATTTGGTTAAAAGAGCAACCAAAAGAATGGATGAGAATAAAGGAGACAGAAAAACCTGGGAAAGTTTATTTACAATAGGTGTAGTATTTATTGTTGTTTATTCGCTTTCAATCACCGGTATGTCTTGGGACTGGGTAATGTCACTTGACCCGCACTGGTATTCAACTTTGTTTATGTTCTACGGAATGGTCAGCCATCTGGTAGCAGCAGTTGCATTGATTGCAATGATTTCAATTTATTTGAAAAGACAAGGCGCACTGCCACTCTTCAATGACAACCACCAGCACGATCTTGCAAAATACATGTTCGGATTTAGTTTGTTATGGACTTATCTTTGGTTTTGTCAATTCATGCTACAGTGGTATTCAGATATTCCTGAAGAAGTACAATATTTCCAGCAGAGACATGCTCAATATCCGGGTTACTACTGGATGTTGTTGGTAAACTTCCTGCTTGTCCTGTTAATTATGGTAAGTTCAGGTATAAAAAGAGTTCCTCAACTTGTTTTCTGGATGGGTGCACTGATAGTTCTCGGACACTACTGGGATTTCTACAACCAGATTATGCCGGCATCAGTCGGAGCTTTCCATAATTTCGGATTGCTTGAAATCGGATCTCTGTTGTTTGTTGCAGGTGTATTTACATTTGTAGTATTTAATGCACTCAGCAAACTCAATCTGGAACCAAAAGGAAATCCATATTTCCATGAATCAAAAATTTATGAATATCCATTTTAATATGCTATTCAATAACGAAAAGAAAAAGGAATCCAAAACGGATTCCTTTTTTATTTGTGTTATGTTGTAAATTGATGAATTAAACCATTAATCTCGATTTGTTCTTTTATCAGTTATACCTGCTTCTGAATTAAATGAATTAATTCTTAAAATTAATTCATAACTTGCCAGAGTATATAAATAAAATGACTGAACTACAATTCAATTGTGGTTTTGTCGTTATTTGTTTTGATACAGATTATTAAAATTATCATGACGAATTCACCTTGTTTTTGATAATTCACAGAAAATATATATTTTTAAAAAATTAAATAAAATTGAAACTTATATAAGTTTATGTTCAAAAAAAACAATTTAATGAAATTTAATTTCCTGTTATGCGCAGTTATATTTTTTGCTGCAATAAGTTGCAATAACAATAATAAAGAAATAGAACCTGGAAAACAGGAGAAAACTGAAAGACCTGAGAAAAAAATAGATTTACCCAAAGTGTCAGAGTCAGAAGTAAGTCTGGATTCGGTAAGAGCGGCTATTTTAGCTTCTCTGCCACTCAAATGTATGAATACCGAATATCCGAACAAAACTGGTCAGGTATTGAGTGATTCAACTGATTTGGGAAGTCCCAGACAGCTTCATCCTGCATTTTATGGTTGTTTCGACTGGCATTCTTCGGTTCACGGACACTGGAGTCTTGTGAAATTGGCTAAAGATTTTCCTGAACTCGAAAACAGAGATTCAATTATTGAGAGACTTCAGATGAATATCTCAAAATCAAATATCAGTAAGGAAATTGAATATTTTAAAAGAGAACAGGAATATTCTTTCGAAAGAATGTACGGTTGGGCATGGTTGCTCAAATTACAGTCAGAATTAGATGAATGGCAATTTGATAAAGGCATTGAAATGGCAGAAAACCTTAGGCCACTTTCAGAATTAATTGTCAGCCGATACATTGAATTCCTGCCAAAATTAGACCATCCAATCAGAGTGGGAACACATGGGAATTCAGCTTTTGGGATGATTTTCGCTTATGATTATGCAAAGAAAAGCGAAAATTCAGAATTGAAAAAAGTAATTGAGGAAACTTCAAGAAGACTATATCTCAAGGATAAAAATGCACCAATAGAGTGGGAGCCTGATGGCTTTGATTTTTTCTCACCCGTGCTTGAAGAAATTGATTTGATGCACAGAATTTTGCCGCGCGACGAATTCTCATACTGGATTGATGATTTTATGCCACAACTCAAAAGCAGTAGATTTCAAATGAAACCGGTGAGTGTGAGTGATCGGACTGACGGACATCTCGTTCATCTGGACGGACTTAATTTTTCGAGAGCCTGGGTGTTTTACAGGTTAGCCAAAGAAATGCCAAATGAGTATGGACACCTGAAAATGCTCGGAGATGTTCATCTGGCTGCTTCTTTACCACTGATAACTGACGGAAGTTATGAAGGTGAACACTGGCTGGCCAGTTTTGCATTGTATGCATTGTCAGAAAGATGATAAACAGTTTTAAAAGAAGCTGAAAAAACATTATATTTGCGCAACAAAATTAAAAAATAATGGCAGTTTTAGTAAACAAAGATTCAAAAATAATTGTACAGGGATTTACAGGAAAGGAAGGAACATTTCATGCAGAACAAATGATTGAATACGGAACCAATGTAGTTGGTGGCGTAACTCCGGGAAAGGGTGGAAGCGAGCACCTAAACAAACCGGTTTTCAATACGGTTCAGGATGCAGTAGATAAAACAGGAGCTGATGTAAGTATCATTTTTGTTCCGCCGGCCTTTGCAGCAGATGCAATTATGGAAGCTGCCGATTCAGGAATAAAAGTTGTAATTTGTATTACAGAAGGTATTCCCGTTAAGGATATGGTGACTGTGCAGGATTATGTGGATCAACGAGGCGTAACTTTAATTGGACCAAATTGTCCGGGTGTAATAACTGCTGACGAAGCAAAAGTTGGAATCATGCCTGGCTTTGTTTTCAAAAAAGGAAAGGTTGGAATCGTTTCAAAGTCAGGAACATTGACTTATGAAGCTGCTGATCAGGTGGTTAAGGCAGGTTACGGAATTTCTACGGCAATCGGTATTGGTGGTGACCCGATTATTGGAACAACTACCAAAGAAGCTTTGGAATTATTTATTAATGACAACGATACTGAGGCTGTTGTAATGATTGGTGAAATTGGCGGACAATTGGAAGCCGAAGCTGCCAGATGGTACAAAAACAGTGGTTCAAAGAAACCGGTTATTGGTTTTATTGCAGGACAAACTGCGCCCAAAGGAAGAACAATGGGACACGCCGGTGCGATAGTTGGCGGAAAAGATGATACGGCACAGGCGAAAATGGAAATTCTTAGCGAATGTGGTATTCATGTAGTTGAATCACCCGCAGAAATTGGCTCAACCGTTTCCAGAGTTTTGAACTGAATGAATAGAAAATTAAAATAAATGCAGTAATTTTCAGTTCATTTAATTATAAACTTAAATTTGCATTTTACAAAAGTATAACCAACATGAATAAAAAATTAACTCTAACACTGCTGATTTGTTTTTTCTTTGCAGAATTTGGAACTTCTCAAGTTCGTTATGGGGCAAGATTGAGTGCTCACATGAGTAATATTACCGATGTTCACTCATGGTCAAAATCAAGAGGTGGTTTTCAGATTGCCTTTATGAGCCTGATACCGCTTACACACAATGATATTTTCTTTTTTCAGCCGGAAATTAATTATTCAGCACAGGGTGAATTTGATCAGCCTGTAAGATCGGGCGGTAAGCATGAAAAACAAAAAGTGTTTTTGAGTTATATTAATGTTCCTCTGAATTTTAAAGTGTATTTTACAGATGCTGAAGATGAATTTTTTGCATTGGGGGGACCTTATATAGGTTTTCAAATTGCAACGAATATCGAAAAAATGGACTTTGAAACTGAAGCAGGTCGAAATGAATTCAATACTTTTGATTTTGGAGTAGGTTTGGTTGTAGGCTACAGTATTGCCAGAGAACTTGAATTTTCTTTGAGATATTCTTACGGTCTGGCTGACCAGGTTTCAAATGATTTTGTCAATAAAACGAATTCTACTTCAATTCTCAATTTGGGAATTAGCTATATATTTCAGTAAGATAAATTTTTATATAAATCAAAGTCCGGGTTTCCCGGACTTTTTTATTAAATCTAATATTTAAGAAAGTTTATGACCGATAGGAACAATTTTTGTATTAAATTAGTAAATCAATTTAAATAGTATCAAAATGAAGTTCAATTCTTTATTTATTCTGGCAATTTTCGGACTCCTGATGAGTTCCTGTAAGACGGTCTCAGTAACTTATGATTTTGACCGTGCCGCAGATTTCAACACTTTTAAAACTTACAATTTTCACCAGAAAGGTATTGACAAACTCGAACTGAATGACCTTGACAAAAGGAGAATTCTTTCAGCAATTGAAACTAATCTTGCTGCAAAAGGATTTACAAAATCTGAAACACCTGATTTGTATATCAATGTACTTGCAAGCTCAAAAGAGAAAATTAATATAGACAATGGTTACTATGGCGGTTACTGGGGACCTTACTACGGTGGTCCGTCCAGAGTTTATCAATATACATCAGGTACTATTATCATAGATATAATTGATAATCAGAAAAATGTATTGGTCTGGCAGGGTGCAGGAAGCGGATTGAATGTCTCAAATCTGAATACAAAAGCAGATGATATTCCAAAAGCAATAGATGAAATTCTGAAGAATTTCCCACCAATGGCTAAATAAAAAATAAAATCCGGTTACTTATAATAAGCAACCGGATTTTTTTAATCTGTTTTTTTCGGTTAAGCAATCACGCCCGATCCAACCAATTCATCTTCGAGATACCAGGCTGCAAACTGCCCTTCGGTAATCGCTTTTTGTGGTGCTTCAAATTCAATATACAGCCCTGATTCAGCTTTGAATAAAGTGGCTTTTTGTAAAGGTTGACGATAGCGAATTCTTACCAAAGCTTCCATCGTTTCATCGGGCTTCAATGCCAAATCTTCTCTGATCCAGTGAATTTCATCTTCATTGATAAACAAGGCTTTTTTTCTCAACCCCGGATGATTTTCTCCCTGTCCGGTATAGATTATGTTTTCCTCCACATCGGTATCGATTACAAACAGAGGTTCAACCATTCCGCCGACACCGAGGCCGCGTCTCTGGCCTTTTGTGTAATAATGTGCTCCCTGGTGTTCGCCCACTTTGTGACCCAAAGATTTTTCATAAGAATACCCTTTGGCTTCGTAAGCGAGTTTTTCCCATAAAGAATTGAACTCAGGCATTTCTTCCTGATAGATTTGACTTTCTCTCGGAATTTCAATGATTTCCCCTTCTTTGGGTTTCAACTGTTGTTGCAGAAAATCCGGTAAACTGACTTTTCCGATAAAGCACAAACCCTGAGAATCCTTTTTGTCGGCAGTCACCAAATCCTGTTCGTGCGCAATTCTCCGAACTTCAGATTTCTCCAAATGCCCGATTGGGAACAGGGATTTACTCAATTGCTCCTGATTCAACTGACACAAAAAATAGGATTGATCTTTGTTGTTATCTTTTCCTGCCAACAGCCGATAAATCGTTTTTCCGTCTTTTTCAATGCTTTCTTTTCTGGCGTAATGTCCGGTGGCAACGAAATCTGCTCCAAGTCCCATCGCAGTTTTCAGAAAAATATCGAATTTTATTTCCCGGTTACAAAGTACATCCGGATTGGGAGTCCTGCCTTTTTCGTATTCGGCAAACATATAATCCACAATCCGCTCTTTATAGATATCGCTCAAATCAATTACCTGATAAGGAATTCCGAGTTTTTCAGCTACCATCAATGCATCCGCACTGTCTTCCACCCACGGACATTCATCTTCCAAAGTCACAGAAGCATCATTCCAGTTCCTCATAAAAATCCCAATAACATTGTAGCCTTGCTCTTTTAGCAAATAAGCTGCAACACTGGAATCCACACCTCCCGATAATCCTACTACTACCGTTTTCATTTTGCAAAGTTACGGAAAGAGTACAAATATGATGTATTAAGATTGCATTATGTATAAAGTATTAAGAGCGTATAATGTATATTGTAGAGTTGTATACTGTAGAATTGTACAAGGTTATTATGTATTAAGTAGAAAGAAATGGCGATGTGCGGTTTAATATTGTCAGAGCGAATTCACTTAGAGAAGATACAAGAGCGAATTCATGAAATCGCTCTTTTGTATCACCCTGAAAAAGCGACGAAGGAGCTTCTTCTATCTATTCTACGGCCACACAAACTCCACGGTCTTCTTCACTTCATCGCTGAGTGTCAGATAAACCGGACAGGTCAACGCAGAATGTTCCAGGATTTGTTTCTGCTTATCTGAATATTCATTCTGTCCCTTTACAATCATTTTCACAACAATTTCCCCGATTCTTCTCGGATTGGAAGCCATGATTTTCGTGATTTCCACTTCGGTTCCCACGATATTGATTTCATGGGTGTTGGAAGCAATCCCCATAATGCTTAGCATACAACTTCCGAGTGCGGTTGCCACCAAATCGGTAGGAGAGAAGCGTTCACCTTTTCCATGATTGTCCACCGGTGCATCGGTTTCTACAATGGTTCCGGACTGGAGATGCGTCATTTCAGTTCGTAAATCTCCTTTGTAAATTATTTTTGAGGTCATTTTTATAATAATTTTCCGTTTTGTAATCTGATTTTTGTCAAAACTTTTTTGGTGTAAAGCGGGAAATCCGCACCCTGAATCCAACCGAAATAACCCGGATCTGAATCAAAAACCTCTGTTACTTTTTTGCCCTTATGCTTACCAAAATTAAAGATTTCTTCGTCTTTGTCATTGTAACCGATAAATCCGGCTAAGTCAGCGGTTCTTCTCTGAGTGGTGTACTCGCTTAAAAATTGAATGTCATTTTCCAAATCATCATATCTTTCAATTTGAGCTTTCAAAACCTCATAAGTAGCCTCTACATCTGCTTCTGCTGAATGGGCATTTTCTAAGGATTTATCGCAATAGAATTTATAGGCTGAACCTAAATCTCTTGGTTCTTTTTTATAAAAAACAGCCTGAACATCTACCAACCTGTGTTTTTCAACATCAAATTCAATTCCTGCTCTCAGAAATTCTTCAGCTATTAAAGGTATATCAAATCGGTTTGAATTATAACCTGCCAAATCAGAATCCCTCATCATTTCCCAAATTTGTGGTGCTATTTCTTTAAAAGTCGGTTCATTGGCAACATCTTTATTTGAAATTCCATGAACAGCTTCTGCTTCTTTTGAAATTGGTATTTCCGGATTGACTCTCAGTGTTTTACTTTCCTTGTTTCCGTTGGGGAAAACTTTTAAAACTGAAATTTCTACGATTCGGTCTTTTCCTACATTCAGACCGGTTGTTTCCAAATCAAAAAAACAAATGGGTTTGTGTAATTTAAGCATTGATAATTTTTTTTCTGTAAATGATTGAAATGATTATATATAAAGGTATAATGAGTGCGAATCCTTTGATCCAAAAAACAGCTAATAAAATCAAGCTGATGATTAAAAAAATATAGATATGGTAATTTTCTTTCCATCCAAATCCTTTGAGTTTAAATGAAAACATCGGAATGTCAGCAATCAGTAACCATGAAGATAAACCTGTAATGGCAAGAAGAAGAAAGAAATCCAAATGTTCTTCATTTGAAATTAAATAGCCGTTTTGAATTTGTATCCAAAGAAGGCCTGCCATAAAAACAGTATTGGATGGTGTGGCCAAACCTTTGAAATAAGTAGATTGTTCGGTATCAACATTGAATTTTGCTAATCTTAAAGCTGAGAATAGTGTAATAACCAATCCGAAAATTGCATAATAAGGATACTCAATTCCGGAGTTAATTATCAAAAAAGCCATCATGAATCCGGGTACTAAACCAAAACTAACTATATCTGCCAATGAGTCTAATTGAACACCTATTTCTGAATTAATTTTTAATGCTCTTGCCACCATTCCATCCAATAAATCTAAAACCAGGCTTAAAGAGAGTAAAATCAAAACCGGGTAGATAAAAAGACCGTCAAGCTCGGAAAAGCCGGTCGCCAAAAAATAAGCAATGAGTCCACAAAGCAAGAACACAGAAATTGATCCGCACAGTAAATTTCCAAGCGTGAGAAAATTAGGAATTGTAAAAAGTTTAATTTTCATATATAATATATAGGTGTAACTGAAATCTGTGATTCCGGATTTTGAACCGAATATTCTGATTGCGAAGATAGCAAGAAATCAAACGCAATAAAAAACAAGTTTTTTAGTTTTTATAAAACAATGATTTTGGATGCCTGATTATCCTTCTATTGTGTTAATTTTGCAGCCTTATAATTATGAAACTGACAATTTGAAAACCAAAACGACTTTATTGTTTTTTCTGACAGCCGTTCTGACTTTTGGCCAGGCAACTCGTAAATACTCCAATGAATTTTTGAACATTGGTGTAGATGCCCGTGCTTTTGCGATGGGTAATGCAGTTGTTGCAAATATCAGTGATGTGAATGCAGCATACTGGAACCCTGCCGGATTGACCGAAGTTTTTGATGGATGGCAACTCTCCGCAATGCACGCAGAATACTTCCAGTCAATAGCGAAATATGACTATGCAGCAGTGGCAATTCCTCTTCAGAATAATGCAACAGTTGGTTTCTCGCTTTATCGATTTGGTGTAGATGACATATTAAATACAACTGAACTGATAGATGCTCAAGGGAATATTGATTACGACAGAATCAGTAAATTTTCGACTGCTGATTATGCTTTAAGTATGAGTTATGCAGGAAATTTTCTCGGAAATTCTGATATAACGGTTGGAGCCAACGCCAAGTTGGTGTATCGTCATATCGGTAAATTTGCAAAATCTTTTGGTTTTGGTCTTGATCTCGGTTTTCAATACCGCACTCAGGATGAATTTTATTTTGGTTTGATGGCCCGTGATATTACAACCACTTTTAATGTATGGGCAATCAATGAAAAAGAACTGAATAAGATTACCGTCACCGAACCCGGAACAGGTCATCAGGAAACTGTAAATGAAATGCCCGATGAAAATATAGAACTAACCTTGCCTAAATTGCAATTTGGTGTAGCAAAGAATTTTCAGCTTGGTGAATATTTCAACATATTGGGTGAGGTGGATTTGAATATGAGATTTGCACAGACAAATGACCTGATTTCAACAAGCTTCATTAGCCTGACACCGTCTGTCGGTTTTGAGGTTGGATACGATGATATGGTGTTTCTGAGAGGAGGTGTCAATAATTTTCAGTTTGAAAGAACTTTTGACGACGACAAGAGAATGACATTCCAACCCAGTGCAGGCGTTGGTTTTAGATATAAGGGAATAGCGATTGATTATGCGCTTACTAATTTTGGTGATCAGAATGTGGCTCTGTATTCCAACATAATTTCACTTAAAATAGATTTAGGTGCATTCTAAAATTCAGGTATTCAACACCTTCGAAAATAGTTTAAAAAATCTTTCAATTATATTTGTTTTATAAGAAAGGTTAGTCTTATCTTTGCACTCCTTTTCCACGATAAAAGTGGTTTGGGGTAGAGAGAGGTTCAGGGATAAAATATTTTTTTAAAAAAGTTGGTAAAACGCTTGTTATAATAAAAAAGATTATTACCTTTGCACCCGCTTTCAGAAATGGAAGTTAGAACGAGAGAAGTTCATTGTAATAAATATAGAATAAGAAAGAAGAAAAAAAGCCTGGAATTAAAGAAACGGTCAATTCTGGCAGGCATCGAATTCGAAGTCAAAAAGTATTAAAAATTTTTACAACGGAGAGTTTGATCCTGGCTCAGGATGAACGCTAGCGGGAGGCTTAACACATGCAAGTCGAGGGGTATATAGTTGCTTGCAACTATAGAGACCGGCGGATGGGTGAGTAACGCGTATGAAACTTACCTGTATCAATGGGATAGCCCGGGGAAACCCGGATTAATACCATATAACATATGAACAGGCATCTGTTTATATTAAAAGATTTATCGGATACAGATAGTCATGCGTCAGATTAGTTAGTTGGTAAGGTAACGGCTTACCAAGGCAATGATCTGTAGGGGGCCTGAGAGGGTGATCCCCCACACTGGGACTGAGACACGGCCCAGACTCCTACGGGAGGCAGCAGTGA
>CAYFWH010000048.1:0-14361 GCA_964346785.1 uncultured Weeksellaceae bacterium
AGTTGTGAATTGATGTTTAAGATTTGTAATTTTACAGGGATTTGTTCCAACAATGTGAAGTCAGACAATGTCCGGTCTCTGGTTGTGAATTGATGTTTAAGATTTGTAATTTTACAGGGATTTGTTCCAACTACGCAGGTGGGCTAAATAGAACAAAATTAGTTGTGAATTGATGTTTAAGATTTGTAATTTTACAGGGATTTGTTCCAACGCAAAAAAATATCCTTATCAGTTGGTGAGAGTTGTGAATTGATGTTTAAGATTTGTAATTTTACAGGGATTTGTTCCAACGTTCAGGCAATTCTGGATGGCAGAAAGAGAGTTGTGAATTGATGTTTAAGATTTGTAATTTTACAGGGATTTGTTCCAACGTGGAAAAGTCATATAATACCGAGTGATTTGTTGTGAATTGATGTTTAAGATTTGTAATTTTACAGGGATTTGTTCCAACTTACGACTGCGGATGCGTTTGTTCTTTTCAGTTGTGAATTGATGTTTAAGATTTGTAATTTTACAGGGATTTGTTCCAACTTTTTGCTTAACAGTTCCGACAATCCTTTGGTTGTGAATTGATGTTTAAGATTTGTAATTTTACAGGGATTTGTTCCAACTTATTGTCCATGTCATCAGCCAATCTTGTTGTTGTGAATTGATGTTTAAGATTTGTAATTTTACAGGGATTTGTTCCAACAGAATATGCAGGAAGAATGTCAGGTAGTGTGTTGTGAATTGATGTTTAAGATTTTATAATCGGCAAAACGAAAAATCCATAAAAACAAAACAAAAAATCCATTTAAATATTGCAACGGCAAGACATTGATTGTGTTTTTTTATGTTATATTTGACTATAATTATTTGTTATGAAATTCTTTATACTACTCATGAACGACAACATATATCGTGTTGGCTATAAGAAACCTAACGAAATACCTCAACTCTTCTCTAACACTCCGACATTCTCTGAACCGGGCAAAGCACTGGATTATTTAGATGAAACTTACGGGCCAGGAATAAGAAGTGAAGTTCATTTGTTGATTGATAAAAAGTATGAATACATTGACGATGTAATAGAGTATTTTGAAGTCAGGAACTTAGATTAAACGAGCAGGTGATCTTTATTATATAAACTATAAAGCCCGCAATTGGAAGTCAATCTTCTAACTGCGGGCTTTGTGTTTAACTATCATTTAAACACTATTTAAACCACCTAAACAGTTTCATTCGCCACATTATAAATAACAGCAGCAGGATGGCAACAGAAACGATTATGATAGTGATATAACCGCCAAACTGAATACCTTTTGATTCTTTGTTTATATTCTTCTCCTTTTCAAACTCTTTTACTCGCTGTTCTGCGAGTGATTGATGTGTGTTGATTGAACTGGTCACACTGTCTATTTTGAGCTCTACACCGGCCACTGTTTGGGTTATAGAGTGACTTGAGTTTACCTCAGCAGTTGCAAAACCTTTCCCTTTTGCAGTGATTTCAAACCCTTTCTCGGTTTTATCGACTTTTAGTTTGAATTCATCATTTTCATTTTCGCCTGTGAAAGTCCATTTAAACAGATCAGCAATCTCAGACAGTTCCGAGACTTCAAACCCTTTGAAATTTGACTGAATCTGCAAATTGGTTGCTGAACTGTCAATTTCGCTATGTTGCTCAAAGGTTTCTACTTCCGTTTTCCTAACCTCAATAGCCTTCTTTTTCGTAGCGCAGCCACAAAGAATAAATAACGATATGATTACTACAGCTCTCATTTATTCCTATCGTATTTTACAGCTATTTGCTCAACGAAGTCCAATATCTTTTCCTCATTGTCCTGGAACGCTTTCAAATCCTGCTCTATGAACCCAAATTCAATCAAAACAGCTGAGCCTCTCAAATTAAGAATGCCAATTGTAGAATGTTGGCTTTGCCCTTCTACCTTGACACCTCTATTTCTGATTTGCATGATGGTAGACAAGCCATCTACAAGCTCTTTGGCTGCTAATTTTGAATCTTTTCCTGCATATCGAGAGATATAGACTTCAACGCCTGTTGCGGTGCCGGTTGCGCTTGCATTCAAATGAAATGCAAGTGTAATGTCTCCCGTTTTCAAAAGCGGTCTGATTCTGTTCTGAAACTGTCTGTTGGTTTCTGAGTCTTTATCCTGAAGATATGAATGTCCTTTGGCACTGAGCCGTTTTGCGAGTTTTTCTCTGAACCTTCTCATTACTTCATACTCCGTTGCACCATTGTGAACCGCCCCCGGATCTTTAGCATGGTGTCCTGCGTCTAATATTATTTTTGGTGGTGAAAATAGCTTTATCATATTTCTGTTTTTATTATGAGCTTAAATCTTCTATTTTTTCAAATTCAACATAAACCTGCAAACAGTCAGCTCCCATGAAAGTTTTATTGCAAAAGAACTCAACAATATCGCCTGCATTTAAAGTATAACCAACAATATCATGAACATTTGTTGAGTAATTTCTTCCAAAAGGAATTATAAGAAAAACCTCATTGCTACCTACGAATGTATCGTTAACCGAAACTGACATTTTCAACATGTCACTGGCATTAGCAGGCACAGTTCTATTCATCAATGTTAATTTTGTGATTTTCATGTCGAATGGGCAGACAAATCCATAATACATTACATTTTCAGATGTTCCATCGTACGGCAGCCAAAGATTCAAAAGCCAGGAACCTTTCTCAGCACCTGAATTAGATACCGGAACATATTCTGTCTCATATTCACCAGGAGCTGTCTCTTCTGATTTTACAGCAAAAATGCCTGCTGACTGCGGTTTTGTCAATTTATTGCCAAGTCGTGCATTGTGACTATCCAAAATAACATCAACTGCTTCATTGAACTCTTTTTGAGTTTCAATTTCATCTAAATAATTCATGGAAGCTGTAACCTCAATGTCTTCATCATTTTTTGGTACATCCAAAACAGATTGCCATTCCAACACATCTTCCTGGCTTAAATTTGAAGCATCCTTTTTTGCAGCATTATTTGAAATAGTGTTGACATCTTGAGATACTTGGTTAAAGTAGTCATCCAACCCGTCAATTTGACTGGTTGGAATGCTTTCGTCTTTATGCCAGAAAGAGTCCATCCAGTTCCAAAAATGTTCCTGGGCAGGTTTTAACCCGTTTTTGAACCAGTTCTTCAGCTGTGCTATATCTGTTTTTGCCATTTTTAAGTGTTTTTGAATTGAATGAATGCTATCGTGTAATAAGGCGGTCTGTTTTCGTGAGCAGTGTTACTTCCCTTTTCGGATTCTGACACGGTTATAGTACCACCTGGACTTGTACCGGTATTTTCAGATTTACTTCTAAAATCATTATCGCCGCCTTTAAATCCACCGCCAATTGGCGTGCCGGTGTAAGGATGAATGATTGTAACTGAATGTGAATGATTTACTGAATGCGTTGCAGACACATTGTGTTTATGTTTTGGCATTTGTGCTTCTGTCAGCGTTACTGATTTCTCACCGCCGGTTTTCCCAATTTCGTTGTAATCATTTTCATTGGCGTTGTACCCTACAATGAATTTTGATCTCAAATCAGGCGTGCCATTGTCACCGTCGCACAATTTCCAACCTTCAGGAATCTCATTGACAGCTCCTGCCCACATCATAATCGCCCCCACAGGCACTGTTTTTTTCTGCAAAGCAACATCGGCAAGCGTTAACTCATACAGTGATTTTGGCCGCTGAAAAACTTGCCAGGGAATGCCCGGACTGCCAAACATTGCTTTTTTCCGGTGATAAACAGCTTTTGATTCTCCATTTTCAAAAATTCTTTCTTCAGTAGTTGTAATGATTCTTACAAAATCACCTATTGCACCGCCTTCAAATGGCATCAACTCACCGTTAACAAATACCCAGCCGTTGGACACATTGCCGTCGGACTCGTGGCATCCTTGCACAATGACACTATTTCCACTAAAATAGCCAAGTTTGTTAAAGCTATCAAAAGCATTCTGAAGGAATGTCAGCGTGTCTGATTCTAACGGAAACCCACCGGTTTGTTGTATTTCTATTCTATCCATTTCTATGGTGTATTTTGATTGAAACTATTATTATTTATAATTATATATCTCGTGCCAAATAATTTATAAAAATCAACCAGGGCACGAATGTCAAATTCATTTGCAGATGCGAAATTCATGTTCACTCTGAAATCAACAGAGCCCGAATAAGATGTGTGCGGATAGAGATGCATAATCCCGAGATTGCGAGGTTTTTCTTCGCCAAAAGTGTAAATGTAGTTGTAAGCTGCAATTATATCTTCTTCAACTCTTATTCTGCGTTGCTGAATATCAAATTCATCGTTCAAAGCATTTTCTAAATATACTTTTTGGAAATTATGATTCACCCGGTAAATATTTTTTAGCCGATTCATTTTCCAGTTGTAATGGAGTATTTTGATCGGACTTAATAGTGCTTGCAAAAAAGCTACTGTTCTTGTTTTTCTCCAATTTATTGGCAATAACATTATCACCAGCTTGTCGATGTTTGTATCAAACCAGTTTTGAGGAGATGATATTTGTGTGCTTTGCAATCCCATTATACTGTGTAGGTTATGTTATCAAAGTTTTCAATTTTAAAATAGCCTGATTCTGCCCTTTTTCTGACCGATATAGCCTCCCAGTCTCCGTAAGTGTTTGAAGTCGGATCTATCCAGCAGGATTGAACCTGAAGGATGTTTACTAAGTGAACTCCCTCTGTGTTTTCCAGCTTATTTGACATATCCTGAATTCTCAATTCTCCATCAAACGGCAACTCTTTCATAAATTCCTGAAGTGCCACTTCAACTACCTTTTTACCGGTTATTCTGTGAACGCCTGCACTTGTCAAAACAAGCGGATCACGAATGATTTCAATCGTTACTGCCAATCTATCCGGCAGATAGTTTATAATTGTGTACGGCACGCCCGCAGCTTTGATTTGCATAATCCAGGCAGATACCGCTTCAATTTCTGAAGGCTCTAAAGGACTCAACTCTCCAGCCGTTTCACCGGCTATCTTGCAAATCACTCGCTTTTCATCAACCGACTCTGTAACCGCAGCATATTTAATGATTTTCGATTCTTCAATTTCTTCATCTGTTTTTCCGGCGTTATTCCACTGGTCAGTTCCCGGTCGAAGCGTAAAACCATATTGGAAATTCAAAAGCTGTTCACGGATCCAAATACCGGTATGCAATTTTTTGAGCGAAATCAGTGTGTTGATTTCTGTTTTGTGCTTATCAAATAATTGCTCCAAAATCAAATGCACAATTGCAATAATGTCAAAAATGACTGATTCAAAGCTGACCTTAGAAAATTGCTCTTCAAAGCTTTTTGCCGGATCCAAACCATAAGCTGTCTGCATTTCCGTATTTGACATGAAATTGTCAGTAATTGATTTCTTTATTTCCTTTATCGTTCTTGCCATTACGATGTTTCTTCTGTTACTTCAAATGATATATTAATTGCCCAATAACTGATACCTTCTGCAGGCGGCGTTATTGTGTCGTTATAATTCCAAGCCGTCGCCGGTCTGTTTGCAGACAAAAAGTCGACAATGCTTTGCTTACTCAATCTCGGCACTTCAAGATTCCCGTCAATTGCCAAATCTGTCGTTATGCTGCGATTGTTAGCATACGCCATTTCTACAAGATTCTCAATACTCCCTGTTTCCTGAAGACACATGTCTATCAGGTTCTGACCTTGCAATATATTTTTACTCGTATTTGGCATCTATTTCTACTTTCTTTATGTCGTACAAATTCAATTTCTTAATCACCAGTCCATCCTGCGGAAATACCTCACGGATGCGATGCCTGGCGTTCAACAAATCTTCATTTAACAATTCGCTATTCAAACCAACGCCAAGGGTTGGTTCTGTTTTCACTTCACCCGGGAACATTGCAAGCAAATTCGCCACATTTTGTGGCAGCGTTTCTCCGATAACCATCCCGGACATAATCAACCCGGATTCATTCAGCACCGGATCAATCTTCAAATCCCATAGCTGACCATCATCAAAACTGTCTATCTGCTGTATGCCTGTTCCTTTATTTTTCATGTTATCTGTCCATTAATTGTTCCTGTTACCGGGCCGCCACCTGATGGTGCAATCAGTCCATCTGTATAATTAATCTCAGCAGATTGCACTTCTTCTACAACTGCCGTCGCCAAACGGGTTGCAAATTCGTCAATAGAAGTGTTTTCCCGTTCCATCATATCTGTCAGAATTCCCGCTATTTTTCCCTTTAATGTATCAATGTCCATTGCCATGTCAAATAGTCATTAAAATCTTTTTAAAATCATTTTCAAACTTCTCAATTCTCACGATCGAATCCGGTAATGGAGTACCTGACGGCCCCGATGGTGTGTAAACTTTCAGTTGCTTCAGCAGACTTTGCAGATCATCAAACAGTTGATAGATATTTGTTTCTTCATTCCCAAACCCAAGTTTTTTCTTCTCACAGTCTATCTTAACAATCCAGTCGTTTTCCTTCAGCTCTATTTTCTGAATTCTGTCAACTTTGATAACTGTCATATTATCAATCGTACCGTCAGAACTGAGCATTGTTACATCTGAGCCGATTACCGGAGTCATCAATAAGCGATTATCTTCTCCAACCGTACTTTTTAGGCGAATATCAGAAAGTTCCAAGCCTCCAACTTCAACAGAGCATACATCATTATCCACGGCTGTTACAGTGCCGTGAATTGGATAGTTTGGCCGCACGCCAACCATTTCTCTGAACCTTCTTTTTAGCTCTGCCTTTTTATCCATTATGCTGAAAGTTTTATGCCCAATTCAACAGTGCGGACAATACCCGCATCGCTGAATTTTGTTTTTACCGAGTCCACATAATAACTACTATCTCTATCGGTGTAATCTTCATCTGTAATTGACACCGTATCACCGGGCAGAACGACTGGATATCCCCAGCATTCAAAATTACCTTCATAGCCATCTGTCATTCTTTGCCTGTATTCGTTCTCTGCAATAATCTTGATAGACTTCGCATCCATCGTTGTTACTTTCTTTGTAATCTTCTCACCGCCGGGCTGACCTGTCGTGTAAGATTCTATTTTTCCATCCAGTCCAACTCTTTCTATCGTTACTTCAACTTTTTTGTCGGTTGCGGTTTTATACTCAAGATTGAATTTTTCTATGTTTTGTTGCGGCGAAAACGCTACTTCACCGGGTTTTCTTAAATATGCCGGATGGATGTGCAGTGTGTTATCCCGGAAATAAATATCTGCTCCGGTTTCTTCCTGCAATTTCTTCAGAACATCATAGGCAGTTGCTCTATGAATAGTGAATTTTTCATAAACAATGGTGTAATCACAATTCAGTTTAATATTTTCACCGGTTTGAGTTATCACATATTGCGCAATAGCGCTTAACTGCACCATCTTGAATTGTTTATCAGCAATTGACTTCCTAAACAGAAAGAGCGCATCTTCACATTCTATTGTCAGATTGCCGCCATTTGAGTTTATCTCTCTGATATAACCTTCAAATTCAGTTTCATAAATTAAATCTTTGTAGCCGAATTTGATTTTGATTTTGTCGCCTCTGGCGATCAGACCGTCAAAGTCTATTTTTTTATTCAACTGATATTCCGGTATAATGAGTGTTGCACTGTCTGCCAGATTTTTGACAGATTTCTCAACCTCACATTCTGACATGATGCCAAGCATGTAAGTCTTTTCCTGTGTGGTGATCTCAACATCCCAAATCACTTCTAAATTCATGCTCCCGGTGTTTCATCGTTTGACTCTTCTCCTGTAACACTGCCTGTCTTTTTCTCGTAAAGCAGACTCCACTCAAAATCACTCAATGCCCTTATCTCATAAGCTTGCACATTTTCACCTTTTGTAAAAGGAAAACTCATTTCTTCAATCACTATGAAATTGATGCCAAGCATTTGGAGCGGTTCACAATTCACTCTCAGCTTTTCGGCAGTCAACAAATAGTCACGGAGTCTTTCCATATCTTCACGCGGATAGGTGTCCGGGTATTTGCCAAATTCTGAGAATCCGTAGAATGCACCGGTGATCACTATTTCGTAATCATCGGTTGAAAATCTTTCCTTGATCGTGCCGATAAACGAACCGCCTGCTTTTGCAACATTCCGTTTGGCAATATTGTTTCTTGCAGAAATTGAAATCATAGGTTCCCATGGTAGCGTATAATATTGCTCTTCAGATTCTCTTTTAAATGAAAATGGGAAAAATTGTTTACTTTCATCCACCGGTGGATTGTACATCCATATATCCGCATCTGTCTGCGGATCGCGAATTTCTTCAATCTGCTCTTCATACCGGATTGGCAGAAATGGAACAGGCGGAATAACATGTTTTGCCAGCTCATTTTCAACCGCTGCAAAACGAGGCAATGATTTTGTCACCTGACTGCCCATCAAGCTTCCAATTAGTGCATTTTCGTTTGTAAGTTTTATTGCCATTATCCTGCTGCTGTCGTTGCTGATGCTACTATTCTCAATAGAGAATCCATGATTTCTTCACCTGCCTTGTTGGCTACCGAATCCTTAGATCCGTTATAGTTCTGTATGCCTATCAATTCTCTCAGATTGATTGTTATATAATTGTGTTTTGTACCACCGGTAGCGATGGCTGTGTTTGTTTTTTTGGCGTCTTTTGATTTTGAGCCTTTATCTTCAGAGCCTTTACCTGCCATTATACCCGGAATGCCCGTTGGCATATCAATGCCAAAATTTGACACCGGACTATCTTTAACTTCAAGTGAATTCCAAGCGTTTTTCAATTCATCTACTGCTTGCAATCCTAATTTACCTGCTTCTGCATAACCGGTATGTATTTCCTGTTTTCTTCGCTCTACATCATTATTGATTTGGTCAATTAAATCTTGATTTTCAGCTCCGAAAAACTGTTTGAATTCCAACCAACCTATTCTGATTTTATCAATTCCATTCATAATGGAGTTGACTAAGAAATCAAAGTCGGCTTTATTTTTTGCGACAAATGCTTCCCATATTAATTTTGCTGCTTTCACGGTATGATCCCACGCCTTACCCCAACCGGTAACTGAAGTAACCAACCAGGCTATTGCTGCAATGAGTGCAACTATTGCGGCAATAATCCAAGTGCCGGGAAATGCCCATACTGCTAAATTCGCAACCCACTGAGCTGCTGCCAATACAAGTAATGCTGCTGATACAGCTCCCAACACCGCAGCAAATGGCTTTAAATATGGCCCGGCCTTTTCCCCAATCCAACTTATAATTTTCATTAGTTTCGTTGCGATTGGCAGAAAAGTTTCACCTATGGATTTCCACATTTGATCAAGTTGCCCTCTTAAACCTTCCAGTTGACCATATGGAGTGCTAGCAACCTTTTCGAGCATACCGTAGAAATCACCTCCTTCGCCGGTTGCCAGATTCATTGCATTTCTCACATCAGTAATAGTGATCAGTCCCTTGCCCATTTTTTCCCTGAGCGAAACCATGCTTTCTCCAGTTTTCTCAGAAATAACCTGAAGAGGGTTAAAACCTGCATTAATCATCTGATTAAGATCTTGACCTGTCAACTTACCCGCTGAATTGATTTGAGAAAACGCTAACGAAAGACTGCCTAACTTATCCGCATCACCCATTGAGATGTCACCGAGCTGTTTCATCAGCGGTAACACATCTGCAGAAGCAATACCGTTTGCAAGCATTTGCGCGCCCATGTCGTAAACTTCACTTCCAAACACCGTGTCTGTAGCAAATTTTGTTAAACCATCATACAAGGCAGATCCAATTTCTTGACTACCGGTCAAAACCTGCATTTTCATTTTTTCCTTACCAGCGTCCATTGCTTTTAATGTTGCTTGCCATAGGCCGCCAATCGTTGCACTGGCTATTGTCAATGGGTTTTTTATGAAATTTGCGCCCGGTAATGAATCCGCAAAATCCTGACGCCATTCTTTGATTTTACCGCCAATACCGGAACTCAGAATACCTCTTTCTAATTTAGCGATTTGAGCTTCCAGTTTTTTGGCTTCTTCTTGGTAGAATTTGAAAGCATTCCGGCTATGCGTTTTTTGCATACCGGATTGCGCAATTTCTAATTTCTTCTTTAAATCTTCAATTGATTTTGTTAGTTGCCCAGATTTCTTAACAGCTGATTGAGCGGAGTTAGAGAATTTGCCAAATGTCGAGCTTGAAGTACCTTCAATTTTATCAAGCAGCTCATTTGTTTTCTTAGTTGATTCGCCAATTTTACCCATAACTTCGTTGGCTTTCTCCGCTGTTGCTGAGAATTTATCCTGAAGAGAAATTATGTATTCAAAATTATTTGGCATTTTATTTACTTTTTTCTAACCCTTAGCTTCTTTTTTTCTAATCCATTCGAGCTCTTTTACTCTTGCTGCCCATTCTTCGTCTGATAATGAATCCGGGTTTATGTGCATGTAATAGATAAGGGAAGCATTCATTATCCGCAACCAATCCCGGTCTTCATTTACCTCTGCTTCCTTTAGAGTTTTACCAGATCTGCCTCCTTGACTTCAATCAGTTCGGCAATTTTTGCAGCTGCAGCAAGAAAGAATGAGTCATCTGTTTTGATTTCTTCATCGCCTGCAACCCAGCAAGAATTCAACATCAATTCGTTGAATTTCATCGGATCTTTTGCAGCCGTTGCAGTTGCGTAGCTTAGTGCCTTGCGACTTGGTTTTTTCAAATAAGCCACTTTGTCTTCTACTTGTAGCATGAAGATGTCACCATGTTCTTTCTTCCATGCTTTGATTTGTTGTTCCGTCGGTTTTTCCATTTTATTTTTGATTTAAAAGCTTTTTAACTTGTTTTAAAAAAGGGCGGCTTTCACACCGCCCTCTCAATAATTAACTAAATAACTAAATGATTATGAAAAAAATTAAACCTGATTCTTCACATCCAGTGCGATAAATGGAAGTGTTATTTCCATAAACTTATCGCCCTGGTTTAATTCCTTGTTTTCTTCAGTAAATCTGATTCCTTCAATTCTGTCGGTAATCATTGCGTTGCCTTCTGCTGGATTTCCGTAAGCTACCAACGCATCTACTGACAGCCCCAGGATCGTTCCGTTGCCTGACCTCACCAGCGCTTCATATTCACTCTGAAGCAGTGTGATTTCTCCTTCTATTGTAACATTCCCGGACTGAATTGAATGCGCCATTCTGCCTTTTGCAAATACCGCCTCTCTCTCAATCTTCTTAGTGTATTTCACGGCCCTGAATCCTGTCAGTGGTCTACCACCTAAAACAAGACTCAAATCCGCCCACTCATATTGTCTGCTTTCAAACATGTTTTTGTTTTTTAATCGTTAGTCAGTTCAAATCCAAGCAACACATCAATCCAGCGGTTGTAACCAAATGGTCTGATGCTTATGTTTACATTCACTTTTGAAGTACTTACAATGTTTTGGTCAGGATCCACAAAACATTTTACACCGGTATCTTTCGGATCGGTCTGATCTGCTGAAAGTTCACTTCCCATAGCCGTTGCCAGTTTTCTCACAACTGCACTTTCCATGGTTTTGGCATACACCGCCTGAATGGTTCCGTCTGCATTTGCAGGAACTTCGTCAAGCAGGAAGTCAAGCAAAGCATCATAACTCAATCTGAAAGCTTCATTGATAGTTCTGCGGTGAGTAATGTAATTGTAATCATCTTCAACCGGACATGCCAGCTGACAATCCATAAAGTAATACCCGGATTTTCCCGCATGAGTCGTAAAACAGATGTAGCCTTTGTCATTCATTGCTTCATTGTCGTACAATTCAACAGGTTCATCAACCACAAAGAATTTTGTTGCTTTCAAAGCTCCGTTTCTGACTTTGCCCGGATTCACCTTTGGCGAATAAGCCGCCAGTCTTCCCGCAAGAACACCAACTGCAGCTCCTTTGCTTGCAGTTGAACCCGTTCTTTTTTCGGTGTCACCAATCAGAATTCCGACACTGTTCCAGCTTTTTTGAGTCAAATCAACCAGGTCAGTTTTCTCACCTGTAAAACCGTAACCCTCAAAGACCGTGAAAAATGGTGCATATTTGGCTGCAGTGTAATTTTCAAAAAGCGTTTGAGCTTTTGCAGCCGCAACCAGGATGTCAGGATCAAATGCATCTGAGCCGTCAATAACCGGAGGCGCGGTTGGGTTGAAGATTGTGAACAAGCCTCTTATTTTGCCCTGTGCAGCATTCAGAATTATTTCTGCAGGTGTCACACCATTGTCCGGTGTGAACCAATCTGAAAGTGAATCAGCTTTTGATAAGCCCATGATCCAAACCTCCTGACCTTCGCCTGCTTCAGCAAAGAACTCTGACAATGCTTTGTAAAGCTGATAGTTGTCAATTCCCGATGAAATGCCCAATGCAGCTACATCTTTCATTGACTTCACCATATAGGCTTTTTCAAGCTCAAAAGTGTTTGAAACTGCAACGGCTGAGGCGATAAAACCAAACACACCGGTGTCTAAGGGCGTCACCGCCCCCAACACACCATTGTTAAATCCTATACTAATCTTCGGCTTCATCGTCTTCAGTATTTTCGGTTTCTTCAGCTTCTTCAGCTTCCTTTTCGGCTATTTTCTTCAGAAGAGTTTCAATCTTCATGTTTGCGGCCGGCTTTTTGTCGTACAGTTCAATGTATTTTTCAACCAAAGCATCTCTGTCTTCGCCGTCTTCTGCAGCTTCCGTTTCTTCAGCTTCTGGCTTGATTTCTTTGACATCCGCAACAGTTGTAACTCTTACGCAATGCTCAACTTTTTTATCTTCAAGGCCTCTTGCATGATTTTTAGCGTCTGATTCCTGGTAGAATGCCTGACCGTCAGATGTCATGTAGAATTCTTTCAGCTCGGGATTCTCATTGAATATTTTATTTTTTGGTGTCATCTCGTTTACCATTTAATTGTTTATATTTTCGTAACTCTTCTAAAAGCGTTGCATTGGTGTCTTCCATCATTTTTATTTGCATGGTCAAATCCTGCACTTGCTTTTTCAGATCTTCCATATTTTTTGTTACATAGTCAAGCTCTTCAATAGTTGTTTTGTGTCTGCTCGCCATGTCCTCAAAGATCTCACGGTAATATTTAACAGCCTTTTCCAGATTATCAATTTCAGTAGATTGAACCTCGGCCAGGTTCTGCCGTCTGGCTGCAAACCAGCCGGCAATACCTGTAACCGCGGAAACAATTGCTGTAAATATTAGCTCGTTCATTTTCTGCTATTAGTCGTTTGTAACTGTCAGTGTGAAAGTGTCTGTTTCTTCACCATCTACCGTTTTCACAGTGATAACAGAGGTTCCTACACCTACCGGAGTTACTACACCGTTTGCGTCAATAGTCGCAGTTGCAGGTGTAGCAGAGGTAAATGTTACTCTCTTGTCAGACGCATGGCTTGGAGCAACTGACCAATTCAGTTGTACCGGGCCATCTCCCATATCTATTGTCATTGCGCCTCCCGGAACGAATTCAACGCCTGTAACAGGAGTTACAACACTTCTACCAACCAATGCACCAATCATTTCAGATTTGGCAGGCACGGCAAGGAAATAGTGTCTGTAGTTGAATTTGTTGGCCTGATTCTCAGGATCTGTCTCGCTACCTGCATAGTATTGTTTAGTCATACCTGTTTTCTTAGCGATATTTCCACCGTAGAATGCAATAGATGCCGGTTGGTCTGTTCCTGCCGGAATTGCACCCCAAGCAAGCTTATTCAAAGAAGCATCATACATCGGTGTGCCAATGAAGCTGTAAACTTTGAATCCTGCTATTACTCCTGAGAGCTTGCCTGTGTTCATGTCATATAACAAAGAACCAAATCTCTTTCTGTCCAACAAAATAGTGTTCAAGTGATCTGTACAGAAAACAAGTCTTCTGTCATCTTCAGGAACATCAGCTTTATCGAATGCATCTTTCAGCGAAATGATACTGTGATACAAATCACCACCGTGAGCGGCTACTTCAATTACCGGCGTTTTTGCGGTGTCACCCGCAGGCGCAATTGCGTGAATTGCTTTCTTGTATTTCACACTGTTGATTTGACGGACATGACCTCTGGTCGCAGAGTCAATTCTGTCATAAGATGCACCAATCACCTGGTCATCTGACAAAGTAGTAACTTTCGTTTGATACTTGTCAAGCGACACAGTTGCTTCAGTGTCGGTGAAGTTTTGCAATGCGATTGGATAGGATGTGTTGTTAATCAACACTTCCGGATTGAAGTTTTCAACCGGTAAGTGAATGATGTTTTGCTCGGATGCTGTTCCCGCACCCAACTCGGTTACATCTACATCCAACTCTGGAATGCCATCAAGCCAAGATGCTTGATCCTGTGAGGTTAGCAAAGAAACTACTCTATGCAGCCA